>NZ_KE148491.1:29387-35473 GCF_000410615.1 Novosphingobium sp. B-7
GGGCCGCCGGCAAAGGCTGGCTTTCCGGCAAAGGCACACGCACGGCGTTGAGCGGGGTGCCGCTGTCCTGCGGGGCCGGGGCTTGCTGCGAGCAGGCGGTGAGGATGGACAGGGCGAACAGCGAGGCGCAGACGCGCGCAAAACGGTCGGTTTTCATGCGGCGCGTGGAACGATCCGGTCGATGGCGTCGTGATGGGCGCGCTTGGCCTCCAGCAATTCGAAATCTGCCTGGAGACCGAGAAAGAACCCCTCTGACATGCCAAAGTAGCGCGAAAGCCGCAGGTCCAGTTCGGCATCGATCGGATGAGAACCGGCGATCATGTCTGCGATGCGCGAGGTTTCGACGCCCACATTTGCAGCCAGCGCAGTCGTTGCCAGACCGAGCGGTTCCATGAACTCGCGGGCCAACAGGTCGCCGGCATGGCTGTTGTGCAGCCAGTCCTGGTCAGTGGTAGTCGGTGATTTCGACATCGTGGGCATTTCCGTCCTTCCAGACGAAACATATGCGCCATTGCATGTTAATGGAAATGGAATGTTGCCCCGCACGATCGCCGCCCAGCGCATGAAGGCGGTTGGACGGCGGGTTGCGCAGATCGTCGATCGTGCGGGCACGGTGTAGCATGCGCAGCTTGTCGAGTGCCCGGTTCTGGATATCTGCCGGCAGCTTGCGGCTACGCAGGCCATTCCAGACGGTTTCGGTTTCACGGCAGGCGAATGAAGCATGCCTGCTATCTGCGCTGGTTCTCTCTATAGAACCAGCCTTGTTGTTTTTTATCTTCCGCGCACGAGAGATTACATGGTTGCGCTGATGTAGCTGCGCCTCCCCCCTCCGACGGCCTGCGGCCGCCACCTCCCCCCGCTGTGCGGAGGGAGGATTTAGCCCCTCCCGCTTGCGGGAGGGGTTGGGGAGGGCGTGTTAGCAGCCGCTCACTTCCCCCACTTCTTTTGAGACTTGCCGTAGCGTGTCTTGCGGGTGCCCGGCTTGCCTTCGTTGCTGCGGCCGACCACGGGTGCTTTGCGATCGCCTTCGGGCAGGCCAAGCTCGGTCGATTCCAGGCGGCGGATTTCGTCGCGCAGGCGGCCGGCTTCTTCGAATTCCAGGTCGGCTGCGGCATTGCGCATGCGCTTTTCTAGGTCTTCGATGTGGCTGCGCAGGTTGTGGCCGACGAGGTTGTTGGTGCTGTCGTCGTCCAGGTCCACCAGCACGCCGTCGCGGCTGGCAGTATCGGCGATGATATCGGCGATCTGGCGCTTGATCGTGGCCGGGGTGATCCCGTGCAACTCGTTATAGGCGTTCTGCTTTTCGCGGCGGCGATCGGTTTCGGCAATCGCGCGCTCCATCGATCCGGTCATGCGATCGGCATAGAGGATAACGCGCCCATCGACGTTGCGCGCGGCCCGGCCGATAGTCTGGATCAGCGAGGTTTCCGAACGCAGGAAGCCTTCCTTGTCGGCATCGAGAATGCACACCAGCCCGCATTCGGGAATATCGAGGCCTTCGCGCAGCAGGTTGATGCCCACCAGCACGTCATAAACGCCCAGACGAAGGTCGCGGATCAGCTCGATGCGCTCCAGCGTCTCGACGTCGGAATGCATGTAGCGCACGCGCAGGCCCGCCTCGTGCATGAACTCGGTCAGGTCTTCGGCCATGCGCTTGGTCAGCGTGGTCACCAGCGTGCGATAGCCGTTCTGGGCTGTGAGGCGGCATTCGTTGATGCAGTCCTGCACCTGGTCTTCCACCGGTCGGATGAGCACCGGCGGATCGATCAGCCCGGTCGGGCGGATGACCTGCTCGGCAAACACGCCGCCGGCCTGTTCCATCTCCCAATTGCCGGGCGTTGCCGAAACGGCGAAGGTCTGCGGGCGCATCGCCTCCCATTCGTTGAAGCGCAGCGGGCGGTTGTCGATGCAACTGGGCAGGCGAAAGCCGTATTCGGCCAGGGTCATCTTGCGGCGATGGTCCCCGCGCGCCATCGCGCCGATCTGCGGCACAGTCTGGTGGCTTTCGTCCACGAACAGCAGCGCGTTGTCGGGCAGGTATTCGAACAGGGTTGGCGGCGGCTCGCCCGGCAGGCGGCCGGTGAGGAAGCGGGAATAGTTCTCGATCCCCGCGCACGAACCGGTGGCAGCCATCATTTCCAGGTCGAAATGGGTGCGCTGTTCCAGCCGCTGCGCCTCGAGCAGCTTGCCCTCGGCATGAAGCTCCTTGAGTCGCTCGGCCAGTTCGAACTTGATCGCCTCGCGCGCCTGCATCAGCGTGGGGCCAGGCGTGACGTGGTGCGAATTGGCATAGACCCGCACCTGGGAAAGGCGCGTATCGGCCTTGCCGGTAAGGGGATCGAACTCGGCAATCTCCTCGATCTCGTCGCCGAAGAAGGTCACGCGCCAGGCGGTGTCTTCGTAGTGCGAGGGGAAGATTTCGAGGTTGTCACCGCGCACGCGGAACGTGCCGCGCTGAAAGGCATGGTCGTTGCGCTTGTATTGCAGGGCGACCAGCTTGCGCACGATCTCGCCCTGGTCAACGCTTTCGCCTTTCTTGAGGTCGAACACCATGGCCGAATAGGTTTCGACCGAGCCGATGCCATAGAGGCACGAGACCGAGGCGACGATGATCACGTCGTCGCGTTCGAGCAAGGCGCGCGTGGCCGAGTGGCGCATGCGGTCGATCGCCTCGTTCACCGAGCTTTCCTTCTCGATGTAGGTGTCGGAGCGCGGCACATAGGCTTCGGGCTGGTAATAATCGTAGTACGAGACGAAATATTCCACCGCGTTTTCGGGGAAAAAGCTCTTCATCTCGCCATAAAGCTGCGCCGCCAGGATCTTGTTGGGCGCCAGGATCAGGGCGGGGCGCTGCAATTCCTCTATCACCTTGGCCATGGTGAACGTCTTGCCCGAGCCGGTCACACCCAGCAGCACCTGCGTGCGCTCGCCCTCGCGCGCGCTGGCCACCAGGTCGGCAATCGCGGTCGGCTGGTCACCTGCGGGCTGATATTCCGACACCACCTTGAACGGGCGGCCCGGCTCCAGCTTCTCGGGCCGCTGCGGCTTGTGCGGGACAAAGTTGCCAGACGTATCGGGCTCTTCCAGCCCCCTGCGGATGATGATTTCGGCCATGGGCAACATATGGGGAACACCAGGCCCAGATGCAATCGGCCCCAAAGCGCCCGATCGCGCCATGGCCATGGCCCGGCGAGCGTGATAGCGTCATGTCCCCAAACGGGAGAGTGACGATGATTGCCAAGACCCCATCCGCCTTGCTCGGGCCTGTCCTGCTGACCCTGGCTGTTCTGCTGCCGGGCTGCAAGAAAGAGCCGACCGTGGTGGCCAAGGATGCCGATGCCGGTGAAGTGGCGGCCAAAGTGGCGGGCGCAGGGGTGAAGTTTCAGCCGGGCGCCTGGAGCACCCAGGTCAAGGCGATCGATATCGACATGCCCGGCATGCCGCCGGAAATGGTGGCGGGAATGAAGGACGCGATGGGCCACGCCCGCGCCGAGCGGTCATGCCTGACCAAGGAAAAGGCCGCACGCCCCGATGGCGATTTCTTCGGCCAAGCCGACAAGAGCTGCCGCTACAAGACCTTCACCATGGCCGATGGCAAGATCGATGGCGTGCTCAACTGCGGCCACAACGGCAGCACGCAGACGATCACGCTCAAAGGCACCTATGGCAGTGATCACTTCACCATGGACATGGACATGACCGGCAGCGGCCCGGGCGGCAAGCAGATGCGCATGCACGTGGCCACCCAGTCCAACCGCGTGGGCGAATGCACCCCGCAGGAAAAGACCCAGGCCGACGCCGATGAAAAGGCGGCGGCGATCTAGGGAAGGGGGCGGGTGGAATGCGGACTTGATCCGGGGGCGCTTTCTCCCTCAGTGCCGTGCCCGAGCGCGACGCGCGTGGTTTCGATAATGATTTCACACAAAGCCACGAAGGCACGAAGAAGGGACTTTTCTTGGTGGCTTCGTGGCTTCGTGTGGAATTTTAGAAAAAGAGCGGCCCCGACGATGGCGTGCCAAGTTCTTGCAGCGTGACGCCTGGCGAAGCCGACTGAAACGTTCGAGATTGGATGGATAGCTGCCCTCAGCGGCAAATCTGACCCACTGACCGCATTCAAGGGCTTAGCCGGATGAGGCCTATTGTGGCAAGGTCGCGGGGAGCGGGCGTTTGCTATCTGACCATTTTATGGGCAAACTAAAAGCATGACCCGCCGCAGTCTCGTTTTGGCCACCACCTGCTCGGCAATCCTTTTTGGTGCATGGCCATGGGCCAGTAATGCAGCAGGTGAAATACCTTTGCCCGCGCGTTGCGAGAAACCAGCAGGCTGGATGAGTAGCAACGCTCCTGTGCCTGAACCGGGTTACTACATCCCTATCTTGGTTCGCAGAAGGTCATATGTTTTGATGCGTAAAGCCGAAGTTAGCGCAGGTGGTCTTCGTTTGTATTTGCATAGAGTTCGAAGGAAACTAGACGCGTCACAGCCGATATATCTCCTATCAGGGCCAAGAGTTACTTGCGAAAAGGTCATTGAGGCAGCGCGGATCGTTGAATTGTCTTATGGCTGTAGCAAGCAGCACGCTTGCATTTGGGGCTATGGGCTTGGCGAATTGGCCCGCCCAGCCAATGTACCAGCTCCACCTGTATCTAGCCCCCTTCGCCATCACCTCTGATTACGTTCGAAAAATCAAGGCTCACTATGTCCGCAACTGGGTCGTGTCCGGAACGGCGCTTTTCGTCGGAATATGGTGGAAGGCCGACAGGCCGCTCCTAGACCAGTTAGACGCCTTCGCCGCTATCAAAGGAAGCGCTGCACCTCTGCGAGCACTCTGTCCAAGTTCACTGCGAGTCGTGTATCAACCTCAACGATGGGCCCCAACCCCATCGGACGGTCATATTCATCGAGCATTTCGGGGGGCATTTCCTTTAAAGGATGCGCGGCATGGTGCCCGCTCGCAGCCGCGCGTTCACGAAACCGTTTGGCTGTTTCTGCTCGGCCGCAATCGCAATGAACTTCAACAATCAGTGCCCCAAGGCCGGTAAGTTTGGCCCGCTCATAGTCGCTGCGTGGCCGAAAGTTGGCTTCCAATACCGCTTGCGGTGCATGCCTTGCCAAGGACCAGATAAGCTCCATCGACGCGCCTCCGATCCGCCGAGAGGCTGCCAGATCGCCGCCCCCATCCCCGAATACGTCCGTCAGGGTTTCTTTGATGAAATCCTTTGAGAAGATCGGGAAGCCAAGCCGCTGCGCCAAAGGCACCGCGAGGGTTGTCTTGCCCGCGCCCGGCGCACCAGAAACGATCACAATCTTGCGCTGAACGTCGGACATGAGGTTACCATATCAACAGGCAGGAGCAGCAACAACTGGGCGCGAGCCGCCTCTTGCCGTAATCGAAACCGAACCAAGCATTGATGGTTCACATGCCAAACCACAAAGTCACAAAGCCCAGGCAGCTACCTCTTCGTGTCTTCGTGTGCAATTCAGGAGTAACATGTCAGCGACCTCGCTGAAGCAAGCAGAATAGCAGGCCGCATTCAATCATAGGCATAAGGCCCGCCCACTTCGATCGCGCGGCGATAGGCGGGGAGGGCCTGGATCTTGTCCAGCCAGGCGATCGTGTGGGGCCGCGTTTGGTCAAGGCCGGCACGGGCGCGGGCGGCCTCGATCGGGAAGCTCATCATCACGTCGGCCGCGGTCATGGCGGGGCCGGCAAACCACGGCCGGCTGGCCAGTTCGCGCTCGACGAAATCGAGATGCACGTCGATCATCGGCTGGATGCGCTTCAAGGCGATCTTGCCCATGATCGGCACGCGCGACAGCACCAGCTTGAGCAGGAGCGGCGGCATCAGCGACCCTTCGGCATAGTGCAGGAACATGCGATAGCGCAGCGCATCCTGTTCGGCTGCGGGCGCGCCCAGCTGCCCGCCAGCCTTGTCGACCAGGTATTCCACGATCGCGCCGCTTTCGGCCAGGATGCGGCCCTCGTCCTCGATCACCGGGGACTTGCCGAGCGGGTGGACCGCGCGCAGTTCGGGCGGTGCCAGCATCGTCCTGGCGTCGCGCTCATAGCGTTTCACCGTGTAGGGAA
>NZ_KE148491.1:35521-35979 GCF_000410615.1 Novosphingobium sp. B-7
TGAGGTGGTGGACGGTGATCATGGGGCCTCCTTGAACGGCGCGCGCCGGGCTGGCGAAGCTGGCTGCCACGCAAGCCTATCGGGCGAATGTGACATGAATTTGAAACAATTCCGTCTTTCTGGCGTTCCTTCCCGGCGTCCGATAGCTGTTTGCCGGTGATTCCCATGGCCACGCAACCTTCCTCTCCGCCACGCAGCGCGTGGGCACAACTCGAAACGCTGGGTGCTGCCCTGGCGCGACGGCGTGCGTTGGCATTTGCGCCCCGGCCAGAGGGTGTGCGTGGCCCGGCCTGGCCGCGGCTGATCGGCGAACTGGCCACCCCGATCGACCATTGGCAGGCCGCGCGCGGCGCGCCGCTGCCCTCCTATCCGCCCGCGCGCCATGCCCGACCGGTTATGCTGCTGCCCGGGTTCGGCACGCATCCGGTGCGCATGAAGCCGCTGGCCACGGCACTGGA
>NZ_KE148491.1:36221-42211 GCF_000410615.1 Novosphingobium sp. B-7
GCCAACAATGCCTGGCGCGCCTATCAGATCGTTGCGGGCCACAGCGTGGACGAGGCACCGATGGCCCAGGATCTCGCCACCAAGCCGCCGGTGCCGACGATCGCGTTGTGGAGCCCGCGCGACGGGATCATCGCGCCGCGCAGCGCGGCCGGCTGGCCGGGCGAGCGCGATCTGGCCGTGCCGCTGCGCGTGACCCATCTGGGCTTTGCCGCCCATCCGCAGGTGGCCCGCACGCTTGTCGATCTCGTCGCGCGCTACTGAGTCTGTCGGGGCAGATTTCGCCGTTTCGGGCGGTCTGATCGGTTTTCCTGCCAGTAAACGCACGAAAACTGGCGCGAACCGGCGCGGCGCGGATGCTGCCACGCCACATCGCCCTGTGCAAGGGCCTGCGCCACGATGGATTCAATTGTTTCGCATGCGCAGCATCGGCGCTTGCGGCCGGCCGAATCGTGTGCAAGCAATGGGCCAGACGGGAGGTTCTGCATGACCAAATCCTCGCTCTCGTCCTATGACGAGATGCTTGAAGCCGATGGCTCCACACGCCCTGCCTACAGCGGGTATTGCGAGTGGCTGAAAGAGCAACCACCCGAATTGCTGCGGCGAAAATCGGGCGAAGCCGAAGCCTTTTTCCGCAAGACCGGGATTACCTTCAACGTTTACGGCAACGAGGACGCCGAAGAGCGCCTCATCCCCTTCGACATGGTCCCCCGGATCATCAACGCCGCGCAGTGGCGCCGCCTGTCGAAGGGCATTGAGCAGCGGGTGCGCGCGCTCAACGCTTTCCTCCACGATCTTTATCATCGCCAGGAAATCGTCCGGTCCGGGCGCCTGCCCGAACGCGTGCTCAAGGGTAACAAGGCCTTTCTGCCGCAGATGGCTGGCTTTACCCCGCCGGGCGGCGTCTATACCCACATCGTCGGCATCGACCTTGTCCGCACTGGCGAAGATGATTTCATGGTGCTGGAAGACAACGCCCGCACACCATCGGGCGTGTCCTACATGCTCGAAAACCGCGAAACCATGATGGCCATGTTCCCCGAACTGTTCACCAAGGTGCGGGTGCGCGAGGTTTCCGATTATCCCCGCCGCCTGGCGCGCAGCCTGGCGGCCTGCGCCCCTCCGGCGGCAAGCGGGCACAAGCCGGTGGTGGCGGTGCTGACGCCGGGCACGTTCAACAGCGCCTATTACGAGCACGCCTTCCTGGCGGACCAGATGGGCGCCGAACTGGTCGAAGGCAGCGACCTCAAGGTGGAGAACGGCCGCGTCGCCATGCGCACCACGCGCGGCTGGCAGGCGATCGACGTGCTCTATCGCCGGGTCGACGACGATTACCTCGATCCGCTGTCGTTCAAGCCTGAAAGCGTGCTGGGCGTTTCGGGGATCATGGACGTCTATCGCGCTGGCGGCATCACCATCGCCAATGCGCCGGGCACCGGGATTGCCGATGACAAGGCGATCTACAGCTTCATGCCCGAGATCATCGAATTCTATACCGGGGAAAAGCCGATCCTGGCCAACGTGCCCACCTGGCGCTGTTCGGAAAGCGATTCGCTGGCCTACGTGCTCGACAATCTGGCGGATCTGGTGGTCAAGGAAGTGCATGGCTCGGGCGGCTACGGCATGCTGATCGGGCCCACCTCGTCGCAGCGGGAAATTGCGGTGTTTGCCGAAAAGCTGCGCGCCAATCCCGATAACTACATCGCGCAGCCCACGCTTTCGCTCTCCACCGTGCCGATCTTCACCAAGGCCGGCCTGGCGCCGCGCCATGTCGACCTGCGCCCGTTCGTGCTGGTCTCGCCGCAGGGGATCGACATCACGCCTGGTGGCCTGACGCGGGTGGCGCTCAAGAAAGGATCGCTGGTGGTCAATTCGTCGCAAGGGGGCGGCACCAAGGACAGCTGGGTGCTGGACGATTGAGGCGGAAGGGAAAACGATAAAATGCTTGGACGTTCCGCCAACGGCATCTTCTGGCTGTTCCGCTATCTCGAACGCGCGGAAAATACCGCGCGGCTGGTAGAGGCCGGCTTTCGCATGGCGCTGACCCGCGACGCCGCCGATGCCAGCGACGAATGGCGCTCGGTCATCGTCACGCTGGGATTGCAGGGGGCCTATCAGGCCAAGTTCGGCAACGACTATGCCGGCAGCAACGTGTTCAACTTCATCCTGCGCGATCGCGACAACCCCGGCAACGTGCTGAGCATGGTCGAACAGGCGCGCCACAACGCGCGCATGGTTCGCACCGGCATCACGCGCGAGGTGTGGGAGGCGGTCAACGAAAGCTGGATGATCCTCAAGCAGGAACTGGCCCGCACTGTCACCGAAACGCGCCTGGGCGGCGTGCTCGACCTGATTCGCCGCCAGTCCACCCTGGTGCGCGGGGCGATGGAAGGCACGATGCTGCGCAACGATATCTATTACTTTGCCCGTGCCGGCAGCTTTATCGAGCGGGCAGACAACACCGCGCGCCTGCTCGATGTGAAGTACTATGTGCTGCTGCCTTCGCTGTCCTATGTCGGCTCCAGCCTCGACAACGTGCAGTGGGACAACGTGCTGCGGGCCGTGGCCGGGGACCGTGCCTATCGCTGGCTCAACGCCGGGCGGATGGAGGCGCGCGGCATTGCCGAGTTCCTCATGCTCGACGGGCGTTTTCCGCGCAGCCTGGCGTTCTGCTATGCCCAGTTGCGCGACTATCTCGATCGGCTGGCGGTCGAATACGGCGATCGGCTGGAAACGCACGAGATTGCCGCGCGCACGCACGAGCAGCTCAAGAGTCAGACCATCGATGGCGTGTTCGAGCACGGGCTCCACCAGGTGATCGGCCAGTTCATCGCCGCCAACAACCACCTCGCGCAGCAGATCCAGCGCGACTATCGCTTTACCGAATAAGGAAAGGGGAAGGCCGCCCATGCGCCTCGCGATCAGCCACACCACGCGCTACACCTTTTCCACGCCGGTGGCCCACGGGCTGCAACGCCTGCGCCTCACCCCGCTGGCCTGCCGTGGGCAAAGCGCGGAGTTCTGGGAGATCGAACTGGAAGGCGCGCGGCCCGAGGTGTCGTACGACGACGAAAACGGCAACCGCGTTACGCTGATCTCGTTCGTGCCCGGCGCGCGCGAGGTGGTGATTCGCAGCCAGGGCGTGGTCCAGACAGCCGACAATGCCGGGGTGATGGGCAAGCAGCCCGGCCATCTGCCGCTGTGGCATTTTACCGAGCAGACCGCACTGACGCGGGGCGGCCCGCGCGTGCGCGCACTGGTCGATGCCCTGCCCGAAGAGGCGGAAGACGTGCTGGCCCGGCTCCACGCGCTCAGTGCCCTGGTGCGCGAGGCGGTGGCCTATGAAAGCGGGCACACCGATGTTGCCACCTCGGCCGAGCAGGTGCTCGCCGCCGGGCGCGGGGTGTGCCAGGACCAAGCCCACGTGTTCATCGCCGCTGCGCGGCTACTCGGCGTTCCCGCGCGCTATGCCAGCGGCTACCTGATGATGGACGATCGGGTGGAACAGGATGCCGGCCATGCCTGGGCGCAGGCCCATGTGCCGGGACTGGGCTGGGTCGGCTTCGATATCGCCAACGCGATCTGCCCCGATGCGCGCTATGTCCACCTGGCGACTGGCTGTGATTACACGGCCTGCGCGCCGATCACCGGCATCCGCTATGGCGCGCGTGACGAAGCGATGCATGTCAGCCTGGCCGTTGAACAACAGCGCATGGAACAATAAGACCCTGCGTGAAGGCCACGGTGCCGCCAAGGGCATTGCGGCAGGCATCGCAGGTGTAGGATAGTGGGGAACCGGCCGGCGCGCGCCGGCCGGACGGGGACGGACAATGACCTATTGCGTGGGGATGATGCTCGACAAGGGGCTCGTCCTGATGAGCGACACCCGCACCAATTCGGGCGTCGACAACATTTCGGTATTCCGCAAGAGCTTTACCTGGTCGGTGCCGGGCGAGCGGGTCATCACGATCATGACGGCGGGCAACCTCGCGACGACTCAGGCGGTGATCAGCCAGCTTGAGGAGCGCAACAAGGCGCCCAGCGAGCGGCGCCCGTCGATCCTCGAAGAGCCCACCATGTTCCAGGTTGCCACGCATGTTGGCAATCTGCTGCGCGGCGTGATCGAGGGGCGCCAGTCCGGCCCGGTGCAGGGCGAGGGCGCGCGCTTTACCGCGACGATGATCGTGGCGGGCCAGATCAGGGACATGGAGCCGCGCCTGTTCATGATCTATCCCGAAGGCAACTTCATCGAGGCGAGCTTCGATACGCCGTTTTTCCAGATCGGTGAAACCAAGTATGGCCGGCCGATCTTGCTGCGCGGCTATGACAAGGGCATGGATTTCGAACAGGCGGTCAAGCTGCTGATGGTCTCGTTCGATTCGACCGTGGCGGCCAATCTGTCGGTGGGCTTGCCGTTCGATCTGACCGTCATCGCGCGCGACCAGTTCGAGCCGCTGCACCAGCGCCGCATCCGCGCCGACGATCCCTATTTCAACGCGATTTCGTCCAGCTGGAGCGAGGCGCTGCGCAACGCTTTCCATCAGCTGCCAGACTATCGGTTCGATTGATCGGATAATGTGCCACTCTGGATCATTACTGCCGCGTTAATGACGAAAATTCACGTTTCGAAACGCAATATGTCATTAACAAACCTCGGGAAACGCCACCGCTTGGGGTGCGGCGGACACTTAGGGGCAGGTCAACAAAGTTGTCATATCTCGGCGATCTTCAGCCAAATAGTTGGCTCCGCTTCGGAGCCGAATTCCCTAAGGAATATGGGCAGCTAACCGGTCTTGAGTCCGAAGGAAGCGTTCAGTTCGAAGCATTCATGCGTGGCGTGGAAGCAGCCCGTAGTGGTTACTTCGGCACCATGGTCGAACGTGTCACACTCCACATCCTCGATAGCGACTCTGCCCGCCGGGCACAGCTTGCTCGTCTCGCCTTTGCCGCCGGACATCATGCCGAAATTTACGGCAGTACGGACGAGTTGCTGGCGCACGCGCCCAGTACCGGGCTGCTCTTGGCGCATGACGATCCGCCCGGAGAGGCGGTGCCGGCGCTGATCGCGGCGATGATGCGTGCCGGGCACTGGCTGCCAGTTATCGCCATTGGCAATGCCCCGGAAACCTGGGCGGTGGTGCGCACGATCAAGGCGGGGGCGCTGGATTACCTGGCGATTCCCAACCAGATCGGTCCGCTCAACGAGGCAATCAGCCGCGCCGCGCACGAAGCCGAATCGCACCGCGTACAACGCGCCCGCGCCGCGGAGGCACGCCAGCGCATCGCCCGACTTTCACTGCGCGAACGCGAGGTGCTCGATCGCCTGGCCGAAGGATGCAGCAACAAGGCCATCGCGCGCGACCTGGATATCAGCCCGCGCACCGTGGAAATCCATCGCATGAAGATGATGGGCAAACTCGGCGCCCGCCACGCCGCCGAAGCGGTCCGCCTGCGGATCGAGGCGACCGGCCTGGGCGACGCAGCCTGACGCCAGAACGGACACACGACATTCGGCCATGAGGGAGGGCTTCAGGAAGGCGGGAAGCGTGATCTCCCGCCTTTCTGGATTCTGCAGGCCACCAAGATCCTCCCCCACACCGTGGGGGAGGTGGCAGCCCGCAGGGCTGTCGGAGGGGGCGTGTTAGCCCGAACCCGCCACGAAAATGCCGGGCCGGGCGCTGCGACGTCACGCGCCGCCAGGCAATGAACTGAATACAATAAAAGCTTTGTCGCGCAGAGGCGCAGAGGCGCGGAGAACAGGCAGTCTCTGCGCCTCTGCCCGAAATCAATCATGCTGTTGGGATGGCTGAAACGAGGTTCACTGCGTGCGCCTCGGAAGGTCAGAAGACGTAAAGGGGGGGCGCAGGTCCAGTGCTGGCCATGGCCGAGATCGGTGGGAATTTGCCTTTACCGTCTCCAACTCCCTCATTCCCGCGCAGGCGGGAATGAGGAGCGAATGGGCTGAAGGTGGTGGCTGGCTGCCGCATGCGCGA
>NZ_KE148491.1:42373-74743 GCF_000410615.1 Novosphingobium sp. B-7
GCCGCAAGTGGGCGCTTTCTGCCATAACGGGCGCGCAGGTTTGGCACCTTGTCCGAAGCGGCAGTGATTTTCTAACAATGCCCAAAGGCCGTTTCGTCACGCCGCATCACCGCCAATTCCGCCATCTCACCCACACAGCGGCCGCCCACTCCCTACTTCCAGATGCAGGTGATCGCGGTGCGCCGCGTTGTAATCGGGGCTGAGCACCGTGTTGAAGCGCTTGCACGCGCTGGTGTGGATGGCGCGCAGGAAGGCGCGGATCTGTGGGTCTTCGTCGCGCCAGTCGCGCAGCACGGTGACGCGGCGGCCGTCGGCCAGGAGGAAGCCGGAAATGTCGATGGCATTGGCCGTGGCGTGGGCAGATCGGCGCCCGGTGCCGGCCACGTTGCGGCAGTTGTAGCTGCCCATCGTCTCGATCTTGACCAGCGGGCTGCCCAGAATCTGTTGTGCGGCGCGGTCCACGCCAAAGCGCGCCCAGCCTTGCAGGGCATTGGCCAATTGGCACGTCACCGGCCCGGCATTGGCCAGGCCCAATTGCGTGCTGTCGCTGCGCAGATAGGCCAGGCGCACGCTGCCGAGTGTGCTGCACCCGGCGCCATAATACTGATCGGGCACCGGCACATAGCCGATCGCGTTCTGGCGCAGCGAAACCAGGCAGGCGCGCGTGGCGACCGAGCTTGGCACGGGCTGGACGACCGGGTGCGAGACCATGCGCGCCGAAACCGAGCGGGCGGGCCGGCGCGGGCCGCGTGGGGCATCGACACAGCCGGCGAGGGCGATCACCGGCAGCATGGCCCAGGCAAGAAGAACGCGTCGTGCCATAAGGTTAAGCCTGACGCAGTCTTGGTTACTGCAGGGTAAATGGAAAGCCCGCAGATGCGCGTTGCCGCAGTTTTTGCGACGAACCGCGCAGCAGCATGCCGGCGCAGCATTTTTTGCAGGGTCGATTGACAACCCCGCTGGTGCCCTTAGAAGCGGCGCCGGGCCACGCGGTCCCAACGCCGCGCGTGCTCTCTGTAAGGAGAGTCTACATGACTGTTGGTATTCCCGCCGCAAAGCCGGCGCGTCCTTTCTTTTCCTCGGGTCCGTGCGCCAAGCCGCCGGGGTATTCTCTGGACAAACTCGCCACCGAATCGCTGGGTCGTTCGCACCGTGCCAAGATCGGCAAGGCGCGCCTGCAGCTTGCCATCGACCTGATGCGCGATGTGCTGCAACTGCCCGCCACCCACCGCATCGGCATCGTGCCCGGTTCCGATACTGGCGCCTTCGAAATGGCGATGTGGACGATGCTGGGCGCCCGCGGCGTGACCACGCTGGCCTGGGAAAGCTTTGGCGAAGGCTGGGTTACCGACGCGGTCAAGCAATTGAAGCTGGAGCCCACCGTGCTCCGCGCCGATTACGGCCAGCTGCCTGATCTGTCCAAGGTCGATTTCGCCGATGACGTGCTGTTCACCTGGAACGGCACCACCAGCGGCGTGCGCGTGCCCGATGGCGAATGGATCCCTGACGATCGCGAAGGCTTGACCTTTGCCGATGCGACCAGCGCGGTCTTTGCCTATGACATTCCGTGGGACAAGATCGACGTGGCGACCTTCTCGTGGCAGAAGGTGCTGGGCGGTGAAGGCGCGCACGGCGTGCTGATCCTCGGCCCCCGCGCGGTCGAACGCCTAGAAACCTATACGCCGGCCTGGCCGCTGCCCAAGGTGTTCCGCCTGGTTTCCAAGGGCAAGCTTGCCGAAGGCGTGTTCAAGGGCGAAACCATCAACACGCCCTCGATGCTGGCGGTGGAAGACGCGATCTTCGCGCTGGAATGGGCCAAGTCGGTCGGTGGTCTCGGCGGCCTCAAGGCGCGCTGCACGGCCAACGCCCATGCGCTCGACAAGATCGTTGCCGAACGCAGCTGGCTCGGCCATCTCGCGGTCGACAGCGGCATTCGCTCGCGCACCTCGGTGTGCCTTACCGTCGAAGGCGCTGACGCTGACTTCATCAAGAAGTTTGCCGGCCTGCTCGAAAAGGAAGGCGCCGCCTTTGATATCGCGGGCTATCGCGATGCCCCCGCTGGCCTGCGCATCTGGTGCGGCGCCACGGTGGACACCGCCGATATCGTGGCGCTCGGCCCCTGGCTCGACTGGGCCTATGCCCAGCTGACGGCCACTGCTGAAGCCTGATTTTCCAGCGGATCAACATTCTCGCGTCACCCCGGACTTGATCCGGGGTCCCGCTGTCCTTTTGCGGCAGCACTACGCTCAAGAAGCGGGATGCCGGATCAAGTCGGCATGACGGAAGAATGAAACAGCCAATCCCCATTCCTGCCGGCATTCCCGGCATGCGCCGTGTCATCTGGCGCACCCCATGGAGCAAAGACCATGACCAAGCCCAAGGTTCTGATTTCCGACAAGATGGACCCCAACGCCGCCCGCATTTTTGAAGAGCGCGGCTGCGACGTTGACGTGATCACCGGCAAGACGCCCGAGGAACTCAAGGCGATCATCGGCCAGTACGATGGCCTGGCGATCCGTTCGTCGACCAAGGTGACCAAGGAAATCCTGGAAGCTGCGACCAACCTCAAGGTTGTCGGCCGCGCCGGCATTGGCGTCGACAACGTCGATATTCCGGCTGCGTCGGCCAAGGGCGTGGTGGTGATGAACACCCCGTTCGGCAACTCGATCACCACGGCCGAACACGCCATCGCCCTGATGTTCGCGCTCGCCCGCCAGCTGCCCGAGGCCGATCTTTCGACCCAGGCCGGCAAGTGGGAAAAGAACCGCTTCATGGGCGTGGAAGTGACCGGCAAGACGCTCGGCCTGATCGGCGCGGGGAACATCGGCTCGATCGTTGCCAGCCGTGCGCTCGGCCTCAAGATGAAGGTCGTTGCCTTCGACCCGTTCCTCACGCCCGAGCGTGCGGTGGAAATGGGCGTGGAAAAGGCTGACCTCGATACCCTGCTGGCCAAGGCAGACTTCATCACGCTGCACACCCCGCTGACCGACCAGACGCGCAACATCCTCTCGGCCGAAAACCTCGCCAAGACCAAGAAGGGCGTGCGCATCGTCAACTGCGCGCGCGGTGGCCTGGTCGATGAAAAGGCGCTGAAGGAACTGCTCGATTCCGGCCATATCGCCGGCGCCGCGCTCGACGTGTTCGAAACTGAGCCGGCCAAGGACAGCCCGCTGTTCGGCACGCCCAACTTCATCTGCACCCCGCACCTGGGCGCTTCGACCACCGAAGCCCAGGTCAACGTGGCGTTGCAGGTGGCCGAGCAGATGGCCGATTTCCTGGTCACCGGCGGCGTCACCAACGCGCTCAACATGCCTTCGCTGTCGGCCGAGGAAGCGCCCAAGCTCAAGCCCTACATGGCGCTGGCCGAAAAGCTCGGCACCCTGGTGGGCCAGCTGGCGCACGACAACCTCGCCAAGATCGCGATCGAGGTGGAAGGCGCTGCTGCCCAGCTCAACCAGAAGCCGATCACCGCGGCCGTGCTGACGGGCGTGATGAAGCAGTATTCCGACACCGTGAACATGGTCAACGCGCCGTTCCTGGCCAAGGAACGCGGGCTCGACGTGCGCGAAGTGCGCCATGATCGCGAAGGCGAATACCGCACCCTGGTGCGCGTCACCGTCTCGACCAGCCAGGGCGACCGTTCGGTGGCTGGCACGCTGTTCGGCAACGGCCAGCCGCGCTTGGTGGAAATCTTCGGCATCGGCATCGAAGCCGATCTCGACGGCGACATGCTCTATATCGTCAACACCGACGCGCCGGGTTTCATCGGCTCGATCGGGACGCTGCTCGGCACCGCCGGCATCAACATCGGCACGTTCCACCTCGGCCGCCGCGAAGCCGGTGGCGAAGCGGTGCTGCTGCTCTCGGTCGATAGCCCGGTCAGCGAAACCGTGCTCGCCCAGGCGCGCGAAATCCAGGGCGTGCGCCTGATCAAGGCGCTCAAGTTCTAATCGCTTTGGGCGGCCCGCCGCGCGCGGGCCAAAGCCTGAAAGGCAGGAAAGGGCGGTGCCTTGCGGCGCCGCCCTTTTTGCGTGTGGGTGATCAGGTCTTCTTCTTCCGCTTGATCTCTGTGGCGACCATAGCGTTGTCGGGAAGAGCGAAGCGGATGGTTTCGCGATTGGCGCTGCATGCGGCGCCGTTCTGCGGGCGATAGCTGGCCTGATAGCGTGCGCCCGCCAGCATTTTCTCGGCTGCCTGATCGAACACGAACGGTGGATAGGATGCCAGCGCCCGCACGCCGGCGGTGCGGCCATCAGCGAGAATGTCGTATTCGCTGTGGACCCAACCTTCGAAACCCCATTGGGCCGCTTCTTCAGGAAACGCGGTGAAGCTATCGTTGATCGCCTGAAGCGCTGGCTTGGGGCCGATCAGTGCGCATTGTTCCTGGTTTAGCCCGGTTTCGGCAAACAGGCGTTGCGCTTCGTCCAGCCGCCCTTTGTCGGCGGCGTCATTGGCCAGTTGGAGCAGCGCGAACTGCCGCAGCGGGTGATGGTCGGGCAAGCCACTGTCGCTGGCGACACGCTGCAAGATGGCAGACGCAGCGGCCTTGCCAGAACCAGACCGGCGTCGTGGCAGCGCCAGCAACAGGCTGGTGTTGCGTGCGAGCGGGTCTGCGGCGATCGCCGGTTCGGCAGCGAGGGCTTGCAACACGGGAAATTCCACGTCGTCGCGTGCTGGCGCAGATGACGGCAGCTTGCGGCGCTTGAGAATCGTGGCGCGGTCCCAGACGAGCAATACCCGGGCCGCATTGCGCACGGACGGCGGCACGGACAGCGGCAAGGACGCGTCCTGGGCAAGCGCTAGGCCGCGATCGATCGAGGCCAGTTCGTCGGCTTCAGGGCGTAAATCGATATCGCCTAGAATTGCGCGCGCGGCCAGTTCCGCCGCGGCATTGCCGCTTTGCCGGGCGCTTTCGGCCGTCTTGAGCCAAGATGACCAGGCATCCTTTTCAGCTGGCAGGGTAAGGCCAGCCTGGTGTGCCCAAGCAAGAATGGCATCGCGGGCCGGTGCGTTGGGCGCCAGGCCCCCATCGCCGCGGGTACAACGCAGTTCTACCCGCGCCGTGGCGCGAAAGAACGTGGGCATCTTGGCGGCGTCTTCCGGTTTCCAGCGCCAATTGGCTGCGGCGCGGGCAAAGGCGCTGGCCTTGGCATAGTTGCCGACGCTGTAGACAGTCTCGCTGGCCAAGACGTCGCCGGACTGGCTGATGACCAGTTGCACCACCGCCATGTCATCTGGAGTAAGCCCGGTTTCCGCGCCGCAATCGGGCGCTTCCATCGTCGCCGCGCTTCCAAAGTTGGTGCCGCCTGCATGTCCCGCGCCGGAATAGGCCATGTAGCGCCGGGCATCTTCGGTCCGCTTGGTCAGCAAGGCAGCTTGGGCAAGATCCTGGCGTAGGCCGGAATCGAACGCGCTGATCTGATCACGCAGACCGCCACTCAGGTCCAGCGCTGTGTCCAGTTCGGCTTTTGCCGCCTTGATCTGCCCGCGATTGAGCAGGGTGCGTCCCAGCAGCATATGCCATTGCGCCAGCATGGTCTTGGCCGGTTTAGGCTTGGCCATTTCCAGTCGCAGACCTTCGTTGGCAGCGTCGATCGCGCGATTGTCGCCGTCGAACGCGGTCAACAGGGCAATCCGTTGCAACGTGCCGCCCCGCGCCTGGTCGCGCTGCAAGGCAAGGGCAGCATCGAAATGAGCCAGCGCGCCGTCGTGGTCCCAGCGGCTGGCTGCGACTGTGCCGAGCACGTTTTCTGCATCGGCCACGTCCAGCGCCACCTCGGTCGCATGTGGCCGCATGGCGGCAAGGCCCGCCACGAGCAGCGGTTCACCCGTGTCGGCCTGGCCGGTGCGCACCTGGCAGGCCCCCCGGTGCGCCATGATCATCGCGGCGGGCAGGCTGCCAGGCTTGACATGCGGATCAGTCGCCAAGGCATCGAGCAAGGGTAATGCAGCGGCGCAATCATTCTTGTCATAGGCAGCAGTGGCCGCATCAAAGCGCTGTTGCAGGCTGTTGGACGGTGCCGGCTGGGCAGAGGCAATGGTGGCGGGGAACAGGGCCAGGAACAGCAATGTCGATTGGTGGCGCAATGCTTGTCTCCATAGCATTTACATCATTTTATTGCCGAAATACTATGGTTGCATGACGCTGTTGTCCACGCCGATCAACAGGCTTGGCCCGCCATGTTGGTGGGCCGGAGCCTTGGCCATCCTGGCAGCCATTCCTGGTGTACCGGCCGTCTCTGCCGCAGCGCCATCGCCTGGTGCGGCAGAGGCTGACCGCATCGTGTTGCTGGGCGCGCACTGGTGTGCGCCATGCATGACCGAATATGCCAATCTGCCGGCGCTGGTGCGCGCGGCGGCGCCCGATCGCATCGTGCTCGCCTGGATCGATCGGCCGGTTGTGGCGCCGGCCACACTGCAAGGCCAGGTAGACAGCATGCCCGTCGCCGCCGCGCGCGATCTGGCCGAGAAGCGCCTGGGTGTAGGCTTTGGCCTGCCGGCGGCGCTTGCACCAGTACGCCTGTGCCTACCATGGCGCGGCCCGCTGCGCCCGGCCGATATTGCCCGTTGGCGCGATAGCTGCGCGGCATGGCGGCGTTAAGAGTATAGCGCGCCCTTGCCTTGGGGACCGCCCTGAGCCAGGCCCATGGTCATGCGCACGCTTGATACCATCGTCTCCGATCGCGGTTCGAAATATGCCGTGTCCGGCGCGCCCTGTGGTTCGGCGGAAGAGGCGCGCGCCTTGGTGGAGCAGCTCAAGACCATCAAGAAATTCGCGAAGGCCACGCACAATACCTGGGGCCTGCTGTGCGCGGCCGGGCCGATCAAGCAGGACGATGGCGAAAGCGGGGCGGGCATGGTGATCCTGCGCATGCTGGAGCGCGAGGGGTTGCGCGACCATCTGGTGATCGTCACCCGCTGGTATGGCGGCAAGCATTTGGGCGGCGATCGCTTTCGCCATGTGCAGACGGCGGTGCGGGCCTATCTGGACAGCCTGTAATCGAGGGCGCATCACGTGCCCCGGACCTTTGCACGCCGCCGGCCGTTTACCCGTCACACGCCGATCAAGGACACTGCATGACCAGCACCACTACCGTTCCGTCGCCCGCCGCCTGGCTGGCGCCGATGCTCCCCTTGTGGAACCAGCAGATGATGCTGGGCAGCGAGGCGGCCATGGTCATCGCCCGGCGGATGTGGCTGGTTGCTCTGGCTGATCCCCGCGCCGCTTCCGAAAGCCAGCGCATGGTGACGGAAAAGGTGGAAACGCTGGGCCAGGTGTGGTGGGATTTGGCGCTTGCCCCTTCGCGCGCACTGCTGGCGGGAAAAGCCATCCCCACGCCGCATGGGGAAGCACGACGCGTGGTGCAGACCTATCGACGCAAGGTGCGCGCCAACCTGCGCCGCCTTTCGCGCTGAACGTTCAGCGCTGGCGTGCTGCCTTGACCAGAGCCCAGCCCATGGCCCCGCTAAGCGCCATCGCCAGGGCGAGGCCTGTGGCGGCGCCCCACTCCGCGCCGCTGCGGCCTGCATAAATGCCCCCGGCGATCAGGCCGAGAATGGGGAAGATCAACAGGGCAAGGCAACCGATCGCAACCATGGCCTGCCTCGTGCCATGCCCATCATGAACTTTGCCTGAGCCGCCTTTACCGGGGCGGCGGGCTGAGCGGTCAGGCGACCATCGCGCGCAAGGCTTCAAAGCAAACGCCATCGATCGCCTTGCCCACTTCGGCTTCCATGACCGCCAGGGCGCGGTCCACAGGCATGGCGGCGCGATAGGGGCGATCGGCGGTGAGCGCGTCATAGAAATCGGCCACACTGATGATCCGCGCCTCGGTGGCGATCAGGCTCTGGTTCAGACCCAGTGGATAGCCCTTGCCATCCAGCCGTTCGTGATGCGCGCCAGCCACAGCGGCCATGTCGCGCAAGGGGCCGATGCGCGACAGGATGGCGGTGGTGTGGCTGGCATGGCTGCGCATTTCCACCCATTCCCCATCATCAAGCTTGCCCGGCTTTTCCAGCACCCGGCTCGACACGGCCAGTTTGCCAACGTCATGCAGGACTGCAGCCCGGCGCAGCGCGCCCAACTCGGTTTCAGCCACGCCCACCGCACGCCCAAGCGCCGTGGCATAGCGGCCCACCCGGCAGGAATGGCCGCCGGTATAGGGGCTCTTGGCGTCGATCACCGCGCCAAAGGCATCGGCAATATCGTCGAGATAGGCCTCGTCCACCGCGACACGGGCTTCGACCGGCTCCATCGCCTGGACATGCAGTTCCAGCGCGGGATCGTTGCAATCGCCCCAGAAGCCGGGCCGGGCGCTGACCGCCACGAATGCATCGACCAGTTCGGGATCGAGCCAGGTGCCGCGCCGCGCCCGCACTTCGGCCAGCGCCGCTTCGGGCCCGGCGGCCATCTGGAACACATCGGCGATCTGCGCCAGCAGGGCGAGCCGCGCGGGCAGGGGAATGGCGTGTCCGGCAAGACCCAGCGGCTTGCCGCCACCATCCCAATGTTCGTCCAGCGCGGCAATGGCGCCAGCAACGCTTTCGGGAAAGCGCAGTTGCCGTGCGATCGTGGCACCGCGGGTGCAGCGGGTCTGGATCAGGTCGGTGGCGATTCGGCTGCCATCGCGCAGGATCGTGGCTATCGCGCGCATGCGCGCTGGCAAGGGCTCGCCCGCGCCCGTGCGGCGAAAGACAAAGCCCAGCGTTGGGCCCAGGCCCTGGCCGATCAGCTTGAACTCATGCTTGAACGCGCGATCGTCGGCCAGATAGAGCTGGGCAATGCGCGCGGCATTGCTCGAACAGCCCAGGTCCTTGAGCAGCGTGGCATAATAGATGGTGCGCCGATCTGCCGGCGACAGGCCCAGCGCCACGGCGATCTGGCTGGCGATCCAGCACGCGCGCAGCGAATGGCCGGCCGGCTGCCCCTCGGTCAGATCGAGCGCATAGGAGAATGCGCCGAGGATCTCGCTCAGCGATGTCATGGCCACGGCTGGCGTGGCGCACGCGAATTCTTGCGCGAAAGCATGGCGCATCGGACGACCCCTGTTCTTTTTTGTCTCC
This sequence comes from Novosphingobium sp. B-7, assembly GCF_000410615.1. NCBI lineage: Bacteria > Pseudomonadati > Pseudomonadota > Alphaproteobacteria > Sphingomonadales > Sphingomonadaceae > Novosphingobium > Novosphingobium sp. B-7. Next base: position 51,437 of record NZ_KE148491.1, read on the forward strand.
AAATTGGTGACATGATTCGCGTTAAGGTCGCGTTGCCGTGTCTGTGCCCATTCGGGCGATGCCGCACAGAAAGAGGGATGGCCGTTTTCGGCCGCCCCCCCGGGTTCCAATTGTATTTGCTCGAATTTACCAGCCCACGCTGATACGGGTGTGAAGAAAGCGCCCGTTGAACCCGAATGGCGAAAAGAATGGAAATGCCACCCCGCCGCGGGTGCGCGGGCAGGTGAGCGCGCAGGTTCGCCTGCACCAGGTCCGAATAGCTATCGAGCAGGTCGTAGCGTATTTCCAGATCGGTGATCGCGTTGCGCTGTAATGATATCGCCCGCGGCGGCACCTGCCGCCTGAATCACGTTGCCGTCATGCGGTACGTGAGGCGTGGCGCTCAGCTTGCCACCGGCCCATCCAAGCGTGCCCACCGCCTTGTTCGTGGGGCTGGAGGCGGGACAGGCGCGGGGCGTGGCTTTTTCCCTACCCGGCGCAGGCCAATGCCGCTAAAGGCCCGGGCCATGGACACCCGCGATCCCGATCTCCTGCCCGCCGATCTGCTTCCCGAAGGCCTGGAAGACCGCCTGCCGCGCGCGGCGGCCGCCGCCACGCGCGTGATGCGCACGATCCATGGTGTGATGGAAGGCCATGGGTATGACCGTGTGCTGCCGCCGATGATCGAGTTCGAACGCTCGCTCGCCAGCCGCATGGCCGGGATCAGTTCGCGCCGCATGTTCCGCTTCGTCGATCCGCAATCGCTGCGGATGATGGCGCTGCGCAGTGATATCACCCCGCAGATCGGCCGCATCGCCGGCACCCGCCTGGCCGCCGCGCCGCGCCCGCTGCGCCTGTGCTATGCCGGGCAGGTTGTCACCATCAAGGGCGACGGGCTCGATCCCGCGCGCGAAAAGCTGCAGTGCGGCGCTGAAGTGATCGGGGCGGACAATGTCGCCGCCGCCGCCGAAGTGGTCGCCGTGGCGATCGAGGCGCTGCAAGCCGCCGGCGCCACCGGCGTCAGCGTCGATTTCACTTTGCCCGATCTCGTCGATACCTTGGCCGAAAAGGCCCTGCCGCTTGGCCCCGGCCAGATCGATGCGGTGCGGCGCGAACTGGATACCAAGGATGCCGGCGGGCTCGTCGATGCCGGGGGGCAGGCCTATGTGCCGCTGCTCTACGCCACGGGCGATTTTGACGCCGCGATCGAAAAGCTGGCGGCGATCGATGCCGGTGGCGCGCTCGCCGGGCGTATCGCTGCCCTGCGCGAGATCGCCGCGCGGCTCGATGGGCGTGCCCGCCTGACGCTCGATCCGTCCGAACGCCATGGCTTTGAATACCAGTCATGGTTCGGCTTCGTGCTCTATGCCGATGGCGTGCGCGGCGCGCTGGGGCGGGGCGGCACCTATCGCATTGCCGCGCCTGATGGCGGCGCGGGCGAAGTGGCAACCGGCTTTTCGCTCTATCCCGATGCGCTGATTGATCTGATCGCCAGTGCCGAAGCGCCGGCCGAAAAGCTGTTCCTGCCGCTGGGCCACGATCGCGCTGCGGCCGCGCGGCTGCGCGCCATCGGCTGGCGCACCGTCGCCGCGCTCGACGCCGGGGACGAGCCCGCGGCGCTGGGTTGCACCCACGTTCTGGGGGCAGATGGCCCGGTCGCGCTTCCGGTGGCGTGACAGGCCCTTGACTCTGGCGGGGCGGTGCCACTAGGGCGCCCCCCGCACACATCCTGCGCGTCATCGCGCCCAACCCACCCGCTGCGCCGAGTCCTGTCGAAGGGCGCTGTTCGGGTCCACCTGGCAGGTGGAGGAGTGTATCTGTGGCAAATGTAACCGTGATCGGCGCCCAGTGGGGTGATGAAGGCAAGGGCAAGATCGTTGACTGGCTGGCCAGCCGCGCCGATGCGGTCGTGCGGTTCCAGGGCGGCCACAACGCCGGCCACACCCTGGTGGTGGGCGAACAGGTCTACAAGCTCTCGCTGCTGCCCTCGGGCATCGTCACCGGCACGCTGTCGATCATCGGCAACGGCGTGGTGCTCGATCCCTGGGCCCTCAAGGCCGAGATCGAAAAGCTCACCGCGCAAGGCGTGGAAATCAACGCCGACAACTTTGCCATTGCCGACAACTGCCCGCTGATCCTGCCGCTGCACCGCGATCTTGATGGCCTGCGCGAGACTGCCGCCGGCGCCGGCAAGATCGGCACCACGGGGCGCGGCATTGGCCCGGCCTATGAAGACAAGGTCGGCCGCCGCGCCATTCGCGTGTGCGATCTCGCGCATCTCGACGCGCTCGATGCGCAGCTCGATCGCCTGTGCGCCCATCACGATGCGCTGCGCGCCGGGTTCGGCCAGCCGCCGGTCGATCGCGCGGCGTTGCTGGCAGAGCTGAAGGACATCGCGCCCTACGTGCTGCAGTTCGCGCAGCCAGTGTGGAAGCGCCTCAATGCCGTGCGCAAGGCCGGCGCGCGCATCCTGTTCGAAGGTGCGCAGGGCGTGCTGCTCGATGTCGACCACGGCACCTATCCGTTCGTCACCTCGTCCAACACCGTTTCGGGCACGGCGGCTTCGGGTTCGGGCCTGGGCCCGGCATCCACCGGCTTCGTGCTGGGCATCGTCAAGGCCTATACCACCCGCGTCGGCTCTGGCCCGTTCCCCACCGAACTGGCCGATGACGTGGGCCAGCGCCTGGGCGAACGCGGCCACGAATTCGGCACCGTCACCGGGCGCAAGCGCCGCTGCGGCTGGTTCGATGCCGTGCTCACCCGCCAGTCCTGCGCCATTTCGGGCGTCACCGGCATCGCGCTGACCAAGCTCGACGTGCTCGACGGGTTCGACAAGGTGAAGATCTGCATCGGCTATCGCCTCAATGGCAAGGTGCTGGACTATTTCCCCAGCCACGCCGCCGACCAGGCCAATGTCGAGCCGATCTACGAGGAAATGGACGGCTGGCAGGACACTACTGCCGGTGCGCGTTCGTGGGCCGATCTGCCCGCGCAGGCGATTAAGTACATCCAGCGCGTGCAGGAACTGATCGAAACGCCCGTGGCGCTGGTCAGCACCTCGCCCGAGCGGGAAGATACCATTCTCGTGCGCGATCCCTTCGTGGATTGATCGCGCTGGCCGGAGCGATAGGATGGCGTCATGCGCCGCTCCATCGCCCTCTTGGCATTGGCATGTGCGGCGGCGGGCCTGTGGGCCTTGCCGCCGCTCTTGCATGAAATGCCCGCGCGGGCGCAGGCGGTTGCTGCCGAGGTGGGCGATAGCGGAGCAGAGGTGGCGCGGGTGCGCGTGGAAAAGGCCGCGCGGCGCCTTGTCCTGCTCGATGAGCAAGGGCGCCCCTTGCGCGTCTTCACCGGCATCCAGCTGGGCCCGGCGCCAACCGGACCCAAGCATTTCGAGGGCGATGGCCGCACGCCCGAGGGGCACTACACTATCGACCACGGCAATCCGGCCAGCGCCTATCATCTCTCGCTGCACATCTCCTATCCCGATGCCGCCGACCGCGCCTACGCCGCGGCGGCCGGCCGCGCGCCGGGCGGGCAGATCTTTCTGCATGGCCAGCCCAACGGCTTTGGCCCGTTGCGCGCGCCGGGCGATTGGACCGAAGGCTGTATCGCGCTCAAAAACTCCGAAATTGAGGAAATCTGGCAGCGCGTTGGCGATGGAACGCCCATAGATATCGTGCCCTGAGTAGCTCGCTCTGGCTCTCTCGCTCCAAAACCGAGGCATCTGGCGTTGACCTGATCCCGCTTTGTTCCGCAAGTGTTCGCATACGCGATTTTACGGAGTGGGGACAATGGGGCAGGCTGCGGCGCGTTTTGATTACGGATTTTCCGGCGAAAGCGGGACAACGGACGACCGGGTGCAAGAGCATTCTTTCGGCTGGGGTGCCGGGGAAGGGCGCGGGGTTCAGCCGCTTGCCGTGTCGATCTTTGCCGATCGTGGCTATCTGCGCGCCGAAATGGCCGAAGACGCCGCCGCCGCCGGCCTGCGCGTGGCGCAGACCAGCGATCTTGAACGGCTGGTATCCGATGCGGCCGCCCCGGGGTTGGGTGATCTCGTCTTGGTCGATTGCCCGGTGATCGACGGACTGGAACTGGCCGCGCTGTCGCGGCTCGATAGCTGCGCGGCGCAAAGCGGTTCGCAACTGGTGGTATCCACCAGCATCGGCTCGCTCGATGATGTCTTTGGCTGCCTTGACCAATCAGAAGCGCAGATTCTGGTCACCCCCAGCCGGGCCGAGCGGGTGATTGCCATGGGCCGCGTGCTCGCCCGCACCGGCAACCGCGTGCGCGAACTGGGGGAGGAAGACCGCCTTACGCTGCTGCGCCTGACCGAGCAGGTGACCAACATCGCCGCCCGGCTCGAACAGCTCTCGCCCGGCAACGCGGCTGACGTGGAAAGCGCCTCCGCGTTTCGCTTCAACGGAGAGGGCGGGGAAGCCGGCCCGGCCAGGCTCGATGAAGGCACCGATCGCCTGGTGCGCACCGCCCGCCCACCGCTGCCCGATCCGCGCTTGGTGCGCAAGATCATCCGCCAACGTCAGCTGCGCGCCCGCTTTTTCGAGGGCGACCTGTTCGCCGATCCGGCGTGGGACATGCTGCTCGATCTGACCGCCGCCCGCGTGGAGCACGTGCGCGTCTCGGTTACCTCGCTGTGCATCGCCTCGGGCGTGCCCCCCACCACCGCGCTGCGCTGGATCGGCCAGATGACAGACGCCGGCCTGCTCCAGCGCGTAGACGACGAAACCGACCGCCGCCGCGCCTTCATCACCCTTACCGATAAGGCCGCCGATGCCATGGCCCGCTACTTCGCCGAACTCGGCTCATCGGCCAACGCGCTGGTCTGATCCCGCCCGCGTTCGTCGCGCGGTGTTGCGATGGCGGCTGGGGTATGCCTCCCGGGCGCCAGCCGCACACCAGTGTTCAATGACAAAGGCACGTTTCGGCGCTTTGCCGAGAACCTGACGAGTACGTGACAGTTTGCCCCACTTTATGCGTAAAACAGTGTTGTTCACGCCGCCTAGTCGCGTCGGCGCACATGGCAGTTGCAACCGCGCTGCCTCCCGCATGATATTGCGAAATGTGATCAATGAATACTGGATGATGGCATGAACGATCGATGCTTTTCTACCGTTGCGACGTAACGTTTCGAACAGCAGCAGCTCTCGCTAAACATCTGATATCCTGAAATTCCCCCGCTGGCCGCTGAGCGCGACCGGCTCGGCTTGCTAAATCGCCTGACAGCGCACTCGCCGCTTGCTCCGATCCCGCATCGCCTCCACAAGCCTTCTATCAGCTATGCGGAGAGAGAAATTGCTGTTCCACACAATGGTAGGCTCCAACGACATTGAGCGCTCGCGGCGGTTCTATGACGCGGTTTTGGGTGTTCTCGGCGTGCCAGAGCCGATGATCAACATCGCGGGAAGCGGACATACGCGCCTTTTCTACCCGAACCAGGGCGGAACCAACTTCATCGTCACCCAGCCGATCAACGATGAGCCCGCCACCGTCGCGAACGGGGCCACCGTCGCATTCTCGTGCAATTCGCCCGAGCAAGTTCAACAATTTCATGACGTCGCGGTGGCCAACGGCGGAACGTCAATCGAAGACGCCCCTGGTCCGCGAGCGTCCGCGATGGGGACTATCCACCTGACGTATGTGCGCGATCCAGACGGCAACAAGCTTTGTGGGATTCACATCCCCGGATAACGTTTTCGCATCCGTATCTGCGCCGGCCCAGCGAGCGATTAGGCGCTCCGCAGGGCCGGGCAGCCCTGTCCTGGCCCGCGCGCGACACGCCGCCATCGGCTTTTCGGCAAGGTGGCATGGCCGGCTCAGACGCATCCAGACGTTCGATCTGGCAATCGTGAACGACTGGTGGTGATCGCAAACTGCCTCCCCGATTACCAGCGGCAGATGATGGCTATTTCGCGCAGACGCGCCAAACCTGACGGCGGCAAGCTAGGGTCTGTGGGGATTTAGGCCAGGGTGGCGCGAGAATGGCGGATTTTCAGGGCCCGGAGCGCAGCGTACTTTTGGTACGTGAACCGGAAGCGCGAAAAGCGACCGTTCGCAGCCCGCCATCGGCTCAATCCCCACTCACCCTAGGGCATGGGTAAAACGGTAGCAGACGCCCCAACCGCCAGCGTCGCGCATTCATGCCCTGGCAACACGGCCCCGTGTGCAAATCAAGTCCGGGATGAGCGCAAGGCGCGCGCAAATGGAGCTTGGCCTTGGTCCGCCGGCGCCGTCTTGGTGTGGCGGCGGCGTTCGGCGCGGCGTAGCCAGGCCTGGACCGGTGCATCGAACCAGCGGTTGGCGGCCCAGGCGACGGCTATGACGGCCACTGCTTGCACCAGGGCGAGGGCTGCGGCGGGCAGCGGCGCGTGCCGGCCCAGTTCCACGCCGAGGCGCAGCACCGGGCCTTGCAGGATATAGATCGGATAGCTGAGCAGACCGAGCCAGTGCGCCGCGCGCGCCACGCGGCCGTCGAGCGGCACGGCGGCAGCCAGCCAGACCAGCAGCGGAAAGCCGATCAGCGCCAATGCGCCGTCATAGATCGCCGGATCGAGGCCGATCATGCGTTCCGGGACGATGAGCAGCGCGGCGGCAAGGCCGGTGCACAGGGCAATAGCGAGCACGGGGCGGCGGCGCGCGGGTTCGCGGCGCCAGCGGAAGATCAGGATGCCGGCAAAGAACGGATAGACCACCCGCGCCGCGCCAAACGCGAAATCGGCTTTGTCCGTGCCGCCCATCAGGCGGCCGAAATGGGCGATGTCTGTCACCACCAGCACGGCGCCCAGGCCGACCAGCGCCAGCAGCACCCGCTGCGACAGGAAGCGGGCGATAAGGGCATAGGCCAGGTTCACATAGGCTTCGAACGCGAGGGACCATGCCGCCATGTTGAGCGGAAAGGCAGTGGGCCATTGTGGAAACAACGGGCAGGGCAGCAGGGCGAGGGCAAAGCCCAGTGCGAGCAGGGCATCGCGCAACGACACGCTGTGGCGCAGGAACACCGCGCCCAGAAACACGCAGAAGCCCATTACCGTGCCCAGCGCCAGCAGGGGATAGAGCCGCCGCGCCCGCGCCCGGGCAAAGCCGGCCCGCGACAGGCGCCCGTCGCGCACTTGCGCGTCATAGGCAAAGGCGATGACGAAGCCCGACAGCGTGTAGAAGAAGTCGACCGCCAGCCCGGCATGGGGCAGGGCCGAAAGGCTGTGCTGCTGCACCAGGTGATAGGCCAGCACGACCAGCGCCGCCACGCCGCGCAAGGCATCGAGCAGGCCAAACCGCTGTGTAACGTGCTGGCTTTCGCCGTGATCCCTCGCGCCAGCGCGCGCGCCATCTGTCATCTGCCAGCGCCCCCTTGCGTCCGCCCCGGGGCAGCCAGGTTGCGGCGCGCCGGGTGTGGCATGGGATCGTGGTTTTGCATCGGCATCGCAACGCGTGGTGGATCGGAAACCGAGCCATTGCCGTGGCGCCGCGCACCAAGGGGGTTGATGTTGACGCAGGGTCAACCGCTAGATCGCGGTCATGGATGATTCGTTTGCCATCGATGACGTAGTCCGCCGTACCGGGCTGACTGCCCGGGCCTTGCGCTTTTACGAGGCGCGCGGGCTCTTGGCGCCGCTGCGCACCCAATCCGGCCGGCGCTGGTATGGGCCGGCCGATCTTGAGCGCATCCACCGCATCGTGGCGTTGAAGAAAGCCGGGTTGAGCCTCGCTGAGATCAAGCGCCTGTTCGATCGCAAGCCGATCGATCTGGCAGCGTTGCTGTCGGCACAGCGTGAGCGACTGGTGCAGCAGGCCGCCGAGATCACCGAGGCTTTGACGCTGATCGATTCCGCATTGTCCCGCGTCGGCCGAGGCGAGCCGCTCGATGCCGCGACGCTCTGCTCGCTGATCCGCAAGGGAGATACGATGATGACAGATGGACAACAGGCGTGGAAAGCGGTGCTCGATCGCTACTATACGGCAGAAGAGCAGTCCCACTGGCAGGCGGCGATGCCCGCGGCGGCCCCGTTTGACCAAGCAGCCTATCATGCGCAGTGGCAGGCACTGGGGCGCCGGATCGAGGCGATGCTGCCGCTCGATCCTGCCAGCGATGCCGCATTGGCGCTGGTGCGCGAATGGCTGGCGTTGCTGGAACCGTTCACGCGCCAGGCCAGCCCGATGATGTGGGAAGGGGCGAGCCGCCTCTATGCCGACATGGACAACTGGCAGGGCGAGGCCGATCCCGGCTTCAGCAAGCAGGTTTGGGATTTCATCGCCGCCGCGGCCGCGGCCGCACGCAAGGCGGGCAAGGATATCGGCCCCTTGCCCGCGTTCATGGCGCCGCCGGCCTGATCAGCCGCCCCATGCGCAAGAGCCTCGCCCCGTGCACGGCGCACGGGACGAGGCTCTCGTTGGCCTGAGGCCTATGCCCTGTTCGGGGCCTTATTCGGCGGCGATGCCGGCCGCGCCGAACATGTCGACGTCTTCTTCGGTCGGTTCTTCAACCGTGTTGGCAGCCTTGGCGTTGCGGCGGTTGTCGAAGTTCGACCACACATCGTTCCAGTTGCCGCGCGTGGCTGCCTTGGAATATTCGGTGGCGCGCGTTTCGAAGAAGTTGGCGTGTTCCACCCCGTTGAGCAGCGGGGTCAGCCAGGGCAGCGGGTGTTCCTCGATCATGTAGATCGGATCAAAGCCCAGCTGGCCCAGGCGCCAATCGGCGATATAGCGGATGTAGCGCTTGATTTCCTTGGGGCTCATCCCCGGAACCGGGCCCTGCTCGAACGCCAGGTCGATGAAGGCATCTTCCAGGCGCACGGTCTTCTGGCAGCAATCGAGGATGTCTTCCTTCACCGCCTTGGTCAGGCACTGGCGTTCGTTGCAGAATTCCTTGAACAGGCGGGTAATGCCTTCGCAGTGCAGCGATTCATCGCGCACCGACCACGAGACGATCTGCCCCATGCCCTTCATCTTGTTGAAGCGCGGGAAGTTCATCAGCATCGCGAACGAGGCGAACAGCTGCAGGCCTTCGGTGAAGCCGCCGAACATCGCCAGGGTGCGGGCAATGTCTTCGTCGCTGTCCACGCCGAAGTTCTGCATGTAATCATGCTTGTCCTTCATTTCGGCGTATTCGAGGAACATGCCGTATTCGCTTTCCGGCATGCCGATCGTGTCGAGCAGGTGCGAATAGGCCGCGATGTGGATCGTTTCCATGTTGGAGAACGAAGCCAGCATCATCTTCACTTCGGTGGGCTTGAACCCCCTGCCATACTTTTCGTGATAGCAATCCTGCACTTCCACGTCGGCCTGGGTGAAGAAGCGGAAGATCTGGGTGAGCAGGTTGCGCTCGTGGTCCGACAGCTTCTGCGCCCAGTCGCGGCAATCCTCGCCCAGCGGCACTTCTTCCGGCATCCAGTGAATCTGTTGCTGACGCTTCCAGTATTCATAGGCCCAGGGATATTCGAAGGGCTTGTAGGTCTTGCGGGCTTCAAGAAGGGACATGGGTGGCAATCCTGTTGGAATTCGAAAGAATATGGGCTGTTTCAGGCGGCAAGGAAAGCCGGCCTGGAGGGCATGGGCATGGGCAAGGGGCCAGGGCGGTTTCGCCATCGGCCCAAACGAAGCGGCGGGGCGCCGGCGCGGCGGCACTGCGCGGCACGACGGGCGCATTCCGGCTTGCGCCAACCTGCGGTGTCTGCCCATTCGGGCGCGGCATGCGATCGCAGGGTATAATGCCGGGAACGGCCGGCCCGGCGCGGCATTGTGGGCACAGGGGCAGACGGGCGAACAAGGCCCGCATCCCTCATACCACCACACAATGCAGGAGGCTGGGCATGACCGGCAACGACAGCAATCCCATCGCAAGCCAGATTCGCGAGCACATGGCCGTCATCGGCGCAGACGGTGCCCCGGTTGGCACGGTCGATCATGTCGATGGACATCGCATCAAGCTGACCAAGGCCAACAGCGGCGCCCACAAAGGGCACCACCACTACCTGTCGCTCGGTCTGGTGGCCGGAGTCGAGGGCGACACGGTGCGTCTTTCGGCCAACGCCGACGTCGCCCTGACCTTTGAGGAAGAGGAAAAGTAGGTTTCCGCTTCCCATATAGGCTGAAGTTCCTCGAAAAGCCGCGTCCCCTTCGCGGCTAGGTCGTCCCTGGCGACCGGAAGGCGCCTCGCTCCACGTCGTAAGTGGCGAGGCGCTTTTTCCGTGGTCACCTACTTCCAGAACCAGCCCGGCTTGAGGTTGCGATCCTTGCGGTTGCGCCACATCTGGATGTACATCCACAGCCCTGAAAAGCTGAAGAAAATCATCGCAAAGCCCGACAGCGTGCTGATCAGCACCCCGGCCGGCCCAAAGCTTTCGCCCGAATGCAGATGGTGCAGCAACCCGACGATCGACTTGCCGCCCTTGGGCTTGGGCCGGCACATATAGTCCGGCGGGCAGACGAACGCCGGCTTGGCCGGGGTTGCCTCCGCCATGGTCTTGGCCGGCCGGTCGCCGTCCCCGCCGCTGAGCAGCGGAACAACCTGACTGAGCGTGCCCGTCACGGCGATCCACAAAAGGAAGACTCCGAAAAACACCGAAATCCAGCGGTGCCACTTGCGCATTGAACGATCCCCTATGGTCCTGTGGCCCGCTGCCGATACCGGCATTGGCATCGCCGGGCCGCGCCACCTTGTGACGGTGTGTTGCCGGCCGGGGCAAGCAGCGAAATGTCGCCATCTGTAACATCGGCAGGGTCTTGGCGTGGTCCGGCATGGGTGACGCTCACTGGGTAACGATCACGGGCAGGATAGCGAATGGCGCGATTCCGGCGGGTGGGACCGCTGGGTGGGGCCGGCAGGGGGCGATCATGCCATGCTGGCCGATCGCCCCCTCGTTTCCCAAATGGCCTCGGCGAAGCGCCTTGAACGATAAATACCTATCGCCAGGCGGTCAGCGGTTGGGCCTTATTGGCAAGCACTTATTGGCAGGCCAGGCATTCCTCGTAATCGGTCTGCTTGACGTCGAGTTCGATCCGGCGCGCTTCGGCGGTGTTGTCTGCCTCGACCCCGCCAGCGAAGCCGGCGCGCTGCACCGACTTGGAGCGCAGGTAATAGAGCGACTTGATGCCCTTTTCCCAAGCCTGGAAGTGGAGCATCAGCAAGTCCCACTTGTCGACATCGGCCGGGATATAGAGGTTCAGCGACTGCGCCTGGTCGATATAGGGCGTGCGGTCGGCCGAGAATTCAAGCAGCCAGCGCTGGTCGATCTCGAAGCTGGTCTTGTAGACCGCCTTCTCGTCGGCCGAGAGGAACTCGAGATGCTGGACCGAGCCGCCGCGTTCCAGGATCGAGTTCCACACATTGGTGGAATCCTTGGACTTTTCGCGCAGCAGCTTTTCCAGGTACGGGTTCTTCACCACGAACGAGCCCGACAGCGTCTTGTGCGTGTAGATGTTCGCCGGGATCGGCTCGATGCAGGCCGAGGTGCCGCCGCAGATGATCGAGATCGACGCGGTGGGCGCGATCGCCATCTTGCACGAGAAGCGCTGCATCACGCCCATGTCTGACGCATCGGGGCAGGGGCCGCGTTCCTGGGCGAGCAGCAGCGAGGCTTCGTCGGCCTTGGCGGCGATGTGGCGGAACATCTTGAGGTTCCACGCCTTGGCCATGGCGGATTCGAAGGCAATGCCCTTCTTCTGCAGGAACGAGTGGAAGCCCATCACGCCCATTCCGACCGAACGCTCGCGTGCGGCGGAATATTTGGCGCGGGCCATCTCGTCGGGCGCGCGATCGATGAAGTCCTGCAGCACGTTGTCGAGGAAACGCAGCACGTCTTCCACGAAGTGCTTGTCACCCTGCCACTCGTCCCAGGTTTCCAGATTGAGCGAGGAAAGGCAGCACACCGCAGTACGATCGTTGCCGAGGTGGTCGATGCCGGTGGGCAGCGTGATTTCCGAGCAGAGGTTGGAGGTGGAAACCTTCAGCCCCAGATCGCGGTGATGCTTTGGCATCATGCGGTTCACGGTGTCGGAGAACACGATATAGGGTTCGCCGGTGGCCAGGCGCACTTCGACCAGCTTCTGGAACAGCGAGCGGGCATCAACTTTGCCGCGCACCGACTTGTCCTTGGGGCTGCGCAGCGCGAATTCGGCGCCATCCCGCACGGCTTCCATGAACTCGTCGGTCAGTAGCACGCCGTGGTGCAGGTTCAGGGCCTTGCGGTTGAAATCGCCCGAAGACTTGCGGATTTCGAGGAACTCTTCGATCTCGGGGTGCGAGATGTCGAGATAGCATGCGGCCGAGCCACGGCGCAGCGAGCCCTGGCTGATGGCCAGCGTCAGGCTGTCCATCACGCGGACGAAGGGGATGATCCCGCTGGTCTTGCCGTTGAGGCCGACATTTTCGCCGATCCCGCGGACATTGCCCCAATAGGTGCCGATGCCGCCCCCGCGCGAGGCGAGCCATACGTTCTCGTTCCAGGTCTTGACGATGCCTTCCAGGCTGTCTTCCACCGAATTGAGATAGCACGAGATCGGCAGGCCGCGGCCAGTGCCGCCGTTCGACAGCACGGGCGTGGCGGGCATGAACCACAGCTTGGAGATGTAGTCATAGAGCCGCTGGGCGTGGTCCTGGTCGTCGGCATAGGCATCGGCCACGCGCGCGAACAGATCCTGGTAGGTTTCACCGGGCAGCAGATAGCGATCGTCGAGCGTGTCCTTGCCGAAGATCGTCAGCTTGGCGTCGCGCGCGGCATCGGTGACGATGGTAAAGCGGCGCGGGTTGACCGACTTGGAATCGATTGGCGGGGCCTTTGCGGCATCGCTCGTCGCGCTGGCCATGATCGCGGCCGCGGCCGAAACCAGATCCGCGCTACCCTTGTCGTCTGCCTGCATGTCCACTGCCTTTGCTTCCGCCGGTTGCGCAGCCTTGCGCGTGGCCTTGGTTGCGGTTGCCGGGGTCTCCGGCGCGGCGTCGCGTTCGAGGGTGGCCAGGCCACCTTCCAGTCCCAGTTCGTCCTGCGCCATCACAGCCGTTCCATCGTTCATTTCCCCGGTCCTGAAATTCACGTTCCATTCCCCGTTTGCACGAGGCCCGCCGCGAGTGACGGACCGGATATTGCTGACACTGCCAATGGCCGCGCGATCCAGCATGTGCTGGCCCTTGCAGCCTGGCTTCGGTGGCAGAACGAGAGACGACTCAACGCGCCCGCGATCATGCCATAAATTGAAACAGAAAGGGAACAGAATCCCTGTCTGCCATGCCGCGACGCCGAAAACCCAAGCAACGTCAAAGGCTCCGCAACGGTGGACGAGCCACATGCACCCTATATGGGGTGCATCCTGACATATAACTAGGTTTGGTTGCCCTCCGTGGCCACGACCACAACCCATAGTGCTTGAACCGGGTCTGGCAGGCAAGTGGCACATGCCCTCAAGGGCTACGCGATTCGTCGCAAGTACGATTCGCTTCGTCGCTGCCCCACTCATGCTGCAGTGCAGCGACGCGCGGGCTTTCCAAGGCTTCAAGGGAAAAATGACGGGTGCGAAATATTTTTCGTACCCGCTGGCTTTGCTGTGGAAAATACGATGTCCAGAGGCACTGGCACGATATCCCCAGCCGCACTACCCATAGGGGGTGTACCAAGTGGAGGACCCCAGGGCTGAGCGGCACGCCGCTGCCGGGCGCGGCACCTTCGCACAGGAGGAACGAGTAATGCGCGATATCCTTTCGATGCTGCTGTCGGGGCTGCTGGTCGGCATCGCCGCCCGCTTTCTCTATCCCGGCGCAGTGGAGATTGGCCTTGCCCGCACGATCGCGCTGGGCATCGGCGGCGCGCTGGTGGCCGGCCTGGCATCGAGCCTGGCTGGACGCGGGAGCGTGAGCGAAGGGTTCAACCGCGCCGGTTGCCTCGCCTCGGTGCTGGGCGCGATGCTGTTGATCTATCTGGGCCGCCACTTCTGGTAATGGCGGATTGATGATGGCGGGGCCGGGCAGGGGCCCCGCCGCCGGTCAGCCTGCCGCCGGTCAGCCGGGCACCAGGATGGTCTCGCGCGCGGCGGGCTGCGCCTGGGGGAAATCCTGGTTGTAATGCAGTCCGCGGCTCTCGCGCCGCGCCCGCGCGCTCTGCACGATCAGGTCTGCCGCCTGAAGCAGGTTGCGCAACTCGATCAGATCGGCCGTGACGCGCACATTGCCATAGTATTCGTTGATCTCGCTCTGCAGCAGGGCAATGCGATGGGCGGCGCGCTCCAGGCGCTTGTTGGTGCGCACGATGCCCACGTAGTTCCACATGAACCGGCGCAACTCGGTCCAGTTCTGTTTGATCACCACGTCTTCGTCGGAATCGGCCACGCGGCTTTCGTCCCAGCCGCGCACTTCGGGCGGGGGTGAAAACTCGTCCCAGCAATCGAGAATGTTGCGCGCGGCAGCATCGCCGAACACGAAGCATTCGAGCAGGCTGTTCGATGCCAGGCGGTTGGCGCCGTGCAGCCCGCTTTCCGAGCATTCGCCGACGGCATAGAGCCCGGTGAGATCGGTGCGCCCGGACAGGTCCACCAGCACGCCGCCGCAGGTATAGTGCTGCGCCGGCACCACCGGGATCGGCTCGCGCGTCATGTCGATGCCCAGACCCAGCAGCCGCTCATAGATATTGGGGAAGTGGCCGCGGACGAATTCGGGGTCCTTGTGGCTGATGTCGAGATGGACATAGTCCAGCCCCAGCCGCTTGATCTCGTGGTCGATGGCGCGGGCCACCACGTCACGCGGGGCCAGTTCCTCGCGCGGGTCGAAGCGCGGCATGAAGCGCTCGCCACCGCCGGGGAAGCCGGGCGGGATCTTGAGGTGCCCACCTTCGCCGCGCACCGCCTCGGTGATCAGGAAGTTCTTGACCTCCAGATTGTAAAGGCAGGTGGGGTGGAACTGCATGAATTCCATGTTGGATACGCGGCAGCCCGCGCGCCAGGCCATGGCAATGCCATCACCAGTTGCCCCGCGCGGGGCCGTGCTGAACAGATAGGTGCGGCCCGCGCCGCCGGTCGCCAGGATCGTGGCGCGCGCGGTGAGGCATTCGACCTTGCCGCTGGCGGTGTTGAGGGCATAGCAGCCCCACACGCGGCGATCGCCCTTGGGGTGGGCGCGGTGCCGGTCGGTGACAAGGTCGATCGCCACCATGTCGGGCTTGAGCGTGATGTTGGGGTGCGCCATCGCCGCGCGGATCAGCGCCTGCTGAACGGCCGCGCCGGTGGCATCATCGACATGGACGATGCGGCGGTGCGAATGGCCGCCTTCGCGGGTCAGGTGCAGGCTGCCGGCCTCTTCGTTGAACGGCACGCCGATTTCGCCCAAGCGGGCAATCGCCTCGGGCGCATGCTCCACCACGTATTCCACGGTTTCCCGCCGGTTGAGGCCACATCCCGCGATCATCGTGTCGCGCACGTGATCCTCGAAAGTGTCACCTTCGTCGAGTACGGCGGCAATGCCACCCTGGGCCCACGCGGTTGACCCCCCGTCGAGTCGGCCCTTGGCCAGCACCATGACGCGGCAGCGTTCCGCCAGAACCAGCGCGGCGGTAAGCCCGGCTGCGCCCGAGCCGATGATGAGAACGTCGTGCCCGCTCATGGCTGGGCCGTGCGAGAAAGGGGGGTCTTGATGCTCACGCGCGCCTCTTTGCCCGCGCGGGCCGGGTTTGGAAAGGGATTTGCCGCGCGGTGGCCCGTGCTGGCCGCAGGCCGGAACGGGAGATATATAACTTAAGATATAGATATCTTATAATTTCATTTCGTTTTCACCAGATGGAATGTTAAGAGTGCGCCATCTGAAAAGTGCCATCGGAGTCGGGCGGAAAATGGTATTCGGTCGTGTCCTGTGCTTGTTCAACCGCCATCGCCCACAGCGCGATAAAGTCACCTGGGATGGCTTCAACTACAATTCCGAATGTGTGCATTGCGGCAAGCGGATCTATCGTCGCCAGGGTGGTGGCTGGCGCGCCATGCGGGCGCCAGCGCTGGACGAAAAGGGTGCCGAGGCCCAGTAACAACGGGGTTTTTCCGACGAAAAAAGGGGGCGCGGCCACAGTGGCTGCACCCCCTTTTTGCTGGGCGCACATGGCGCTGAAGCGGCGTCTCAGGCGCCGGCGGTCAGGCTCACAAACACGTCTTCCAGATCGGCTTCGCGGGTCGACACGTCGAGGATCTGCACGCCCATGGCCTGGACCAGGGCCATGACTTCGCCCGCGTTGCTGCGATCCTTGTCATAGGTGATTTCCACCTGTCTTTCGTTAAGGGTCGCCTTGATGAAGGCGGGATGCTGCGGCGCCTGTGCCAGCGGCTTGTCCAGCGTCAGCACCACGACCTTTTCCCGTGCCATGCCAACCAGTTCGCGCGTCGGCTTGTTGGTGATCAACCGACCGTGGTTGATGATCGCGATGCGGTCGCACAGCTGCTCGGCTTCTTCCAGGTAGTGCGTGGTCAAGACCACGGTCACGCCGCCGGCATTGAGTTCGCCCACCAGTTCCCACAACTGGCGGCGCAGTTCTACGTCCACCCCGGCGGTCGGTTCGTCCAGCACCAGCACGGGCGGGGTGTGGACCATCGCCTTGGCAATCAGCAGGCGCCGCTTCATGCCGCCCGACAGCGAGCGGGAATAGGCCTTGGCCTTGTCGGCCAGGTGCACCGCGCGCAGCAGTTCCATCGAGCGGCGCAGATGCTTGGGCACGCCATAGAGGCCAGCCTGGATATCGAGCACTTCGATCGGCGTGAAGAACGGGTCGAACACGATTTCCTGCGGCACGATGCCGATCGCCGCCTTGGCATTGCGCCGATCGGTATCGATATCGTGGCCCCAGATTTCCACCGTGCCCGAGGTTTTCAGGACCAGGCCCGCCAGCGTGTTGATCAGCGTGGACTTGCCCGCCCCATTGGGGCCGAGCAGGCCGAAGATTTCCCCGCGCGGCACATCGAAGCTGACGCCTTCCAGCGCGAGCTTGGCCGGCGCCTTGCCCGTGGCGGCATAGCGTTTGACCAGGTCGCGGATGCGGATGGCGGGTTCGGCGGTGGTGGGGGAGATCGGGGCGGAGGCGTTCATGCCGCGCTTCCTGCCCCCAGTCGCGCGCAAGGTAAAGGCTTCAATGGGGCAAAACGGCAATTGTGCGGCGCGGTGGCATTTGCTAGGCGGCGGGGCATGATCCAGCCACCCGAAACGATCTTCACCGATGCCACCCGCGTCAGCTGCGACGGGTCGAGCGGCATCCGCACGACCGGCGCATTCAAGCCTTCCGCCCTTGGCCACCCGCGCGTGTGGCTCGAGATCGACGAGAAGGGCTATGTCGAGTGCGGCTATTGCGACAAGCGCTTCGTGCTCAAGGGCGGCCCGGCCGACACCGGCGCCACGCAGGCCGCCTGAACTGGTGCTAACCGGTTGCGCCGCACCAATTGTGGCGCACCGGCAGGACGCCGCTGGCCAGCGGCCGTGCGCGTGCCTATATCGGCGGGATGACGCTTTCTGCCGACACCCGCTCGCTGCTCTATCGCCCCGGCCTGCTGACCCCCGATGACGCGCAACGCCTAGTGCGCGGTGCGCTGGGCGCGTGTGATGATGGCGAGCTGTTCCTGCAATTCGTGGCCAGCGAAAGCTTTGGCTTTGACGACGGGCGGCTGAAGACGGCGGACTATTCGCGCGACGCCGGCTTTGGCCTGCGCGGCGTGTCGGACGAAATGACCGGCTTTGCCCATGCCAACGAGGTTTCGGCCGCCGCGATTGCTCGGGCGGGCGAAACGCTCAAGCTGCTCGATCCGGCCAAGGGCCAGCCAGCGCCGCCACCGCGCCATAACAACCGCCATCTCTATACCGATGCCTCGCCCCTCGATGGCGTGCCGTTCGAGGCCAAGGTGCGCCTGCTCGAACAGATCGATGCCGCCGCCCGTGCCCGTGATCCGCGCGTGGTGCAGGTCTCTGCCTCGCTCTCTGGCTCGTGGTCGGTGGTCGAGGTGGTGCGTGCCGACGGCTTTGTCGCGCATGACGTGCGCCCGCTCGTGCGGCTCAACGTGTCGGTCGTGGTGGAAGACAACGGGCGCCGCGAAACCGGCTCGTTCGGGATCGGCGGGCGGCGGCTCTATGACGATCTGTTCCTGCCCGAGACCTGGAACCGCGGTATCGACCAGGCGCTGCACCAGGCGGTGACCAATCTTTCAGCCGTCGCTGCGCCGGCAGGCGAGATGACTGTGCTGGTCGGCCCGGGTTGGCCCGGCGTGCTGCTACACGAGGCGGTCGGCCATGGCCTGGAAGGCGATTTCAACCGCAAGGGCACCAGCGCCTTTTCCGGGCGAATCGGCCAGCGCGTGGCGGCGCCCGGCGTGACGGTGGTGGACGATGGCACGCTGCTGGGCCTGGGCGGGCAGGGCCGGCGCGGCTCGCTCTCGATCGACGATGAAGGCACACCTACCCAGGAAAACGTGCTGATCGAGGATGGTATTCTCAAGGGCTATATCCAGGATCGGCTCAATGCGCGGCTGATGGGCGTGGCGCCCACCGGCAATGGCCGGCGCGAAAGCTATGCCCATGCGCCGATGCCGCGCATGACCAATACTTTCATGCGTGGCGGCAACGATGATCCGGCCGAACTGCTGTCGCGCGTCAAGGACGGCATCTTTGCCAAGTCGTTCGGTGGCGGCCAGGTGGATATCACCAGCGGCAAGTTCGTGTTTACCTGCACCGAAGCCTATCGCGTAAAGAACGGCAAGCTGGGCGATCCGATCAAGGGCGCCACGCTGATCGGCGATGGCCCCACCGTGCTGACGCGGGTGACCGGGATCGGCAACGATTTCGCGCTGGATGAAGGCGTCGGGGTGTGCGGCAAGGGCGGGCAGAGCGTGCCAGCCGGCGTCGGTCAGCCCACTGTGCTGGTCGATGGGCTGACCGTGGGGGGCACGGCCTGACGCCTGCATTTTTCAGGTGGAGTTCAGCGCCGGCATGGTATTCTGCCGGGCATAAGATCGAGACACGCAAGACCAAGAGGCGAATCATGATGAAGCAGGCAAAAATGCTGGCTCTTTCGCTCGCTGTGGGCAGCATGGCGCTGGCCGGAACCATGGCCGAAGCCAAGCCGCGGCTGACCCCGCAACAGGAACTGGACAAGCGCCTGGAAGGGCGCGTGCCGGGCAAGCCGGTGGATTGCATCTACATGCCCACCGTCGCCGGATCGCAGGTCTTTGACAAGACCGCGATCGTCTATGATTCGGGCCGCACGCTCTATGTCCAGAAGCCGCGCACCGGCGCCGAATCGCTGCGCAGCGATGATATCCTGGTCACCCGGCTAACCGGTTCGGAACTCTGCGCGATCGACACCGTGCAACTGCGCGATCGCACCAGCGGTTTCTGGCGCGGGTTCGTCGGGCTCGACAAGTTCATTCCCTATACCAAGCCCGACAAAGTGGCGCAGGCGAACTGACGGATAGGCCAATCGATGGTGACGACGCCGCGTTTCTGGGCGCAGGATCTGCTGCATTTCTGGTTCCGTGCGTTGTCACCCCAGGCCCGCTTTGCCAACGATCCCGCAATCGACGCGGCAATCGCAGATCGTTTCGCGCCTTTGCTCGGCCCGATCGCAGCGCAGCCGCTCACCGAGCTGGCCAAGGATCGGGATACGCTGCGCGCGGCGATCCTGCTGTTCGACCAGGTGCCGCGCAATGCCTTTCGCGATAGCGCCCAGGCCTTTGCCTATGACGATCTGGCCCTGGCGCTGACCCGCGTTGCCCTGCACCGGGGCTGGGACCGTGGGCTGGACCGCGATGCGCGGCAATTCCTGCTGATGCCCCTGATGCACAGCGAAGACCGCGTGGTGCAGCGCGAAAGCGTTGCCCGCTTCACCGCGCTGGGCAGCAGCTATATCCGCAGCTTTGCCGTGGCGCACGCGCGCATGGTCTGGCGCTTTGGCCGCTTTCCCCACCGCAACGCCGTGCTCGGCCGGGTCAGTTCGGCGGCGGAAAAGCGGGCCGTGGCAGCAGGCAACCATTGGTAGCAATTGCCGCGCCAGGCCATTATGCAGCCTGGCATGACGACGCTGCGCCTTGCCACCCCCGCTGATGCCCTGCCGCTGGCCGACCTTGCCCGCCGTGCAATTTCGGCCAAGTTCGAGCATCTCTACAAGCCGGAAGATTTTGCCGCGTTCATGGAAGAGGCGCATAGCGACGCGGTAACGGCGCGGCAGATCGCTGATCCGGGCATGCGCATCGCTGTGATCGAGGATGACGGGCGCTTGGTCGCGTTCTGCAAGCTGGTGCTCGATAGCACGCTGCCGCGCGACTATACGCACCCGCAAAGGCCGCTGGAATTGAAGCAGCTCTACACCGATCCCGCCTGCATCGGCGGCGGTTTGGGGCGGCAGCTGATGGATTGGGCGATGGCCACCGCGCGCGATCGTGGCGCCGACGAGATTCAGCTCACGGTCTATAGCGACAACCCCGATGCGCAGCGCTTTTACCACCGCTTTGGCTTTGAAAAGATTGCCGATATCGAATTCTGGGTGGGCAACCACTGCGACCCGGAATTTCTTTACGCCTGCAAGCTCTGATCACCCTTCATGCCGGGTGGCCATGGCGCGGGGCACACGGTATAAGCCGGCAGCATGAGCGAGATCCGTCCCTGGCGCACCATCGTGCGCCGCAAGAGCCGCCAGATCATGGTGGGCAGCGTGCCGGTCGGGGGCGATGCCCCTATCACCGTCCAGACCATGACCAACACGCCCACGGAAGATGCCGTGGCGACGATAGACCAGATCCGCCGCTGCGAGGATGCCGGGGCGGACCTGATCCGCGTGTCCTGCCCCGACGTGGCGAGCACGGCGGCGCTGGGCAAGATCGTGAAGGCATCGCGCATTCCGATCATCGCCGACATCCATTTCCACTACAAGCGCGCGCTCGAAGCGGCTGACGCGGGCGCTGCCTGCCTGCGCATCAACCCCGGCAACATCGGCTCGGCCGATCGCGTGGCCGAAGTGGTGCGCGCGGCCAAGGCCAATGGCTGTGCGATCCGCATCGGCGTCAATGGTGGCAGCCTGGAACGGCACCTGCTGGAAAAGTATGGCGAGCCGTGCCCGGAAGCGCTGGTCGAATCCGCGCTTGATCACATCAAGCTGCTGCAAGACCACGACTTCCACGAATACAAGGTGGCGGTGAAGGCCTCTGACGTGTTCCTGGCGGTATCGGCCTATATGGGCCTGGCTGAAGCGGTCGATTGCCCGCTGCACCTGGGGATCACCGAGGCCGGCGGCTTGATCGGCGGCACGGTCAAATCGGCGATCGGCATCGGCAACCTGCTGTGGGCCGGGATCGGCGATACCTTGCGCGTTTCGCTGTCGGCCGAGCCGGAAGAGGAAGTGCGCGTCGGCTTTGAAATCCTCAAGAGCCTGGGCCTGCGCACACGCGGCGTGCGCGTGGTGTCGTGCCCCAGCTGCGCGCGCCAGGGCTTTGACGTGATCCGCACGGTCGAGGCGCTGGAAGCCCGGCTGCAGCACATCAAGACGCCGATTTCGCTCTCGGTGCTGGGCTGCGTGGTCAATGGTCCGGGCGAAGCGCGCGAAACCGATATCGGCCTGACCGGCGGCGGCAATGGCAAGCACATGGTCTATCTCTCGGGCGTGACCGATCACACCGTGCAGTCCGAAGAGATGCTCGATCATATCGTCGCCCTGGTCGAGGCCAAGGCGGCCGAGATGGAAGCGGCGGCCGATGCGGCTGCGGCCAAAGTGGGCGAGCCGGCAGAGTGAAGCCGGCCATGGTGCTGCTGGCCGCGCCGCTGATCATCGCGGCCGCGCCGGCCTTGGCGCAGGACGCGTTTCAGGCCGGCCTGGCGCGGTTCGAGCAGGGCGATGCCAGTCTGGATGCACGCGCGCTGCGCTGGCAGAACCGTGCCCGTCTGGGGGGCACCGTGCCCGAATGGGACCAGGCGCAATCGGCCTGGGCCACGATCGAGCGTGATCCCGCGCGCAGCCTGGCCATGGCGCAGGCGCAACGCGCGATCGATCCGCTCAATCTCAATGCGCTCTATCTGGAAGAACAGGCTCTGCCGCGCCTGGGCCGCGCGGATGAAGCGCGGCTGCGCCATGCGCAGATCCTCATCCTGCTGCGCGGCATCACCGGCGGCCAGGACGGCGCAACGCGCGAGCGCGCTTGGAACGTGGTGAGCGCGGCGGAAAAGGACACCGCGCTGGCCCTGCTGGGCTTTACCGTGACGGGCGAGGAAACGCGGCGCGACGGCGGCCATGCTTATGCGGTGATAACGGCCACGCCGCCGATGGGCGGGCAGGCGATGACGATCTGGATCGGCGTCGATGCCCTGGTGCCGGCGCCATGACGATCGCGGTGCGCCCGGCCACGCGCGCTGATCTGCCACTGGTGGCGCAGCTGATCCGCGATCTGGCTGCCTATGAAAAGCTCTCGCACGCGGTGCGCTTTGACGAAGCCACGCTGGGCGAGCATCTGTTCGGCCCGCGCCCGATGGCCGAAGTGCTGGTGGCCGAGCAGGACGGCGTGGGGCAGGGCTTTGCCTTGTTCTTTCACAACTTTTCCACGTTCGAAGGCAAGCCGGGAATTTATCTGGAAGACCTTTACGTGCGGCCCGAGGCGCGCGGCGCCGGCTTGGGCAAGGCCCTGCTCCAGGCGCTTGCCGGCTTGGCCATCGCGCGCGGCTGTGCGCGGCTGGAATGGTCGGTGCTCGATTGGAATGCGCCGTCGATCGCGTTCTACCGGTCACTGGGCGCACGCATGATGGACGAATGGCGGATCATGCGGGTAGATAGTGCTGCGTTGCAGCAACTGGGGACTGTGAGCCAAGGTTGATCCGTGGTAACCTTGTTCAGCTTTTACCCATGAAAACCATGGCATGATCGGAATATGAAGCAGCATCTGGCAGACAAGACCGGCGCCGCAGCCGGCGGCGTGCATGCCGAAGGCACGTCACGGCGCGGCCTGCTGCGCGGCATGGTGGCCGCCGGTGGTGCGCTTGCCGGCGCTGCCAGCGCACCGCGCGTGTTTGCCCAGGCCTGGTCGATGCCGCAGCAGCATCGCCGCGTGCTGGATGTGGCGGCCCAGCAGCGCGATCGCGTGGCCAATCTCTTGTGGCACACCGATGTGGTCGGCATTGCCGATTTCTCGCTGCCCTCTTCACTGCCGCGCTTCCACTTTGCTGATCTGCAGGCTGGCCGCGTCGATTCGATCCTGGTCGCCCATGGCCGTGGCTCTGATCCCGAGCACGATGGCTTTCTCAAGTTCTTCTCGAACCAGATCAACAGCCTGGCGACCTCGCGCGGGGCATTCGTGACCAACGAGTGGTATCGCGGCAAATACGGCAGGTCG
>NZ_KE148491.1:74757-75192 GCF_000410615.1 Novosphingobium sp. B-7
GATCCCGATAACAACATGGCGCAGGACCGTGCCATCGTCGTCCACCCGGCGTGGTATGCCAACCCGGACATGCTGGCCAAATGGGGCAAGCTCGGGCGCAGCGATGGCTGCTTTGCCATGCCCGAGGCCGATTTTACGCAAGCGCTGTGGCGTCTCGCCGCAGGCCGGCTGATCTATGCCGATCGCCTGGGCCTGGCCTGAGGCGGCCCGACACTCCGTTCAGAAGTCGATCGCAATCCCGTTCTTTTCCCAATCGCCATAGCGGGTTGGGTCAAGGCCGTCAGGGTCTTGCGTCGGCTCGGCAACGCGCGGGGGCGGGGCCGGCGCATCGGTCCAGTGGGCGGGCTTGGCAAAGGGCGCGGGGCGCTGCGTCGCGCGCTGCCGGTTGGCGGGAAGCGGCTTGTCCATGCCAAGGCCATGCGCCTTTGCGCCCCC
>NZ_KE148492.1:0-3875 GCF_000410615.1 Novosphingobium sp. B-7
GGCCGTACCCGCACCGATCGCCGCGAGCGAGAGCGCCGGGCGCGGGCCGCCCGATCCCGCCGCCACAGTGCCGGGGGCCGCATCGGCCGATCCTGCCATCGCTACCCCCATTGCCGCGTCCCCCCGTATGTGCGCGATGCGCTGGCCTGCCAGGCGATCAATCGAAGCGCACGCGCGGGAAGCGCGCAACCGCTTCCAGCAATTCCAGATCCATATGCGCGCGGATATACTCGCGCGAGGCATCGCGCGGCACCTGGTGGTCCCAATGGGTCAAGGCGCCGGCCGCATTGGCCCGCGCCACCAGATGGCGGCGTTTCTGGCTGGCCAGCACCTGTGTTTCGATCAGCGGCAGGTTCCAGCGCTTGGCCACTTCGGCCCGCAAGGCCGCCACGCGATCGGCCTGGGCCGGCTCTGCTGCCAGGTTGCAGGTCTCGCCAGGATCGTCGGCCAGGTTGTAAAGCTGGTCAGGATCGGTCGGGCAATGCACGAACTTCCAGTCGCCGCGCCGGATCATTACCACTGGCGCGATCGCCCCTTCGCCCAGGTATTCACCCAGCGCCAGGTCGTGGCCGTCTTCGCCGCGCAGATGCGGCACCAGGCTGTGCCCGTCGATCGGGGCCGCATCGGCAGGCGGCAATCCCGCCAGATCGAGCAGCGTGGGCAGAATATCGAGGGTCGACACCGCCGCCTCTACCCGCCGCGTGGCAAAGCGGGCCGGGGCATGGACCAGCAGCGGCACCCGCGCGGCGTTTTCGAAGAAGTTCATCTTGTACCACAGCCCACGCTCGCCCAGCATCTCGCCATGGTCGCCGCTCACCACCACCACGGTGTTTTCAGCCAGGCCGGTTTCTTCCAGCGTGTCGAGGATCAGGCCGAACTGTTCGTCGACAAAGCTGATCGCGCCGAAATAGGCGCGCCGCGCGGCTCGCACTTGTTCCTCGGTCAGCGGCATCAGATCGGTGCCGCACACATGGCGCAGCCGCTGGGCATGGGGATCATCAACCACGTCACCGCGCCCGATGCGCGGCATGGGGATTTCGACGCCGTCATAGAGGTCCCAATAGCGGCGCTGGATGGCAAAGGGATCGTGCGGATGGGTGAGCGAGGCGACCAGGAAAAACGGCCGCTTCGCCGGATCGCGCGCAATGTCGAACAGCTTGCGCCGCGCGGTGAAAACCACTTCCTCGTCGAAATCGATCTGGTTGGTGCGCACCGTCGGCCCGGCAGTGACGACCGAATCCATCGAGTGATACCAGGTTGGCCGATGATCGGGGCGCGACCAGTCGGGCGTCCAGCCGAAATCGGCAGGATAGATGTCGGTGGTCAGCCGCTCTTCAAACCCGTGCAACTGGTCGGGGCCAACGAAATGCATCTTGCCCGCCAGGATCGTGTGCCACCCGCCAGCGCGCAGATAATGCGCCATCGTGGGCGTATCGGCGGCAAATTCGGCGGCATTGTCATAGGCACCGATGCGCGAGGGCAACTGGCTGGCCATCAGCGAAAAGCGCGAGGGCGCGCACAGCGGGCTGGGGCAATAGGCATTGGCAAAGACCACGCCACGTTCTGCCAGCGCCGCCAGCCGTGGCGCATGGACCGGCCATTGCCCCATGAACGGCAAGGCATCGGCCATCATCTGGTCGGCCATGAGGAACAGAAAATTCGGCGCCTCGGTCATCCCCATCAATCCCTTCTGGCAAATCGCAAGGCATAAGCTAGAACCAAGGCAGAGCAGCGGTGAAGCCGTTGCCTGCTTAAGGGGGCATAAGTGGAGCTTGCGCCTGGAACCTATGCACGCCTGCCTCTGCGCGGCCTTTTGGTGTTCGAGGCCGCGGCCCGGCGCGGCACCTTTTCGGGCGCGGCACGCGAACTGGCGATGACCCAGGCCGCGATCAGCCAGCATATCGGCCATCTTGAGGCAGAACTGGGCGTGACGCTGTTTGCCCGCCACCATCGCGGCGTGGAACTGACGCAGGCGGGAGAGCGGCTGCTGCCGCGCGTGGAAGAAGGGCTGCAGTCCCTGGCCAGCGGCGTGGCCAGCGCGCGGCGGCACAAGGGCACCCGCACTGTCACGATCCTCACCGATTTCGGCTTTGCCGCATGGTGGCTGATGCCGCGCATCGGCGAGTTGAGCGACCTGATGCCCGAAGTGGAAATCCGCCTGATCACCTGGCAGGGCACAAGCGACGCGCTGGGCACCGAGTTCGACCTTGCCGTGCTGTTCGGCAATGGCCAATGGCCCGGTTGCCGCGCCCATCGCCTGTTTGCCGAAGAGGTCTTTCCGGTCTGCGCGCCGAGCTATCTCGGCACGCGCACAGCCCCGCTGCCCCCGGCAGAACTGGCCGGCATGCGCCTGCTGCATCTGCGCGGCGCGGGGCCAACCCGCTGGTTCGACTGGGCAGACTGGTTTGCCGGCATGGGCGTGCCACCGCCCGCCACCAAGCAGGAACTGGCGTTCAACAACTATCAGATCGTGTTGCAGGCCGTGATGCTCGGCCAGGGCGTGGCGCTGGGCTGGTCCCCGCTGATCGACGATCTGGTGCGCGCCGGCAACCTGGTGCGCCTGACCGAGCGACCGCTATCAAGCCCGCGTGGCTACCATCTGGTAGAGCCGCTGTCCCGCCCCCTTCCCGCCGACGTGGCGCGAGTCAACGCGTGGCTACGCCAGGCCGCCGCGCGCTAGGGGTTCGCCTGACGGGATGCGCCGACAAAACAGCGGGCCCCCGGATCAAGTCCGGGGTGACGAGGAAATATAGATAATCTATGAACTTACCGTCACCCCGGACTTGATCCGGGGTCCCGCTTGAACCTTTGGATCATAGCTGCAACGCCTCATCCCGCATGCCGCGCGATTTCCTCGGCAATGTGCCCGCGCCACAGGGCGGCGAGTAGGTCGGTTTGGGCAATCAGGCCGAGGAAGCGGCCTTGCCCGTCCACCACCACGGCTTCGCGGTGCAGGCCTCCCGACAGGATCGGCAGCAGTTCATCGATCGCACGGTCCGGGCTGGCCAGGCACGGGGCTGCGTCCATCACAGACGCAACCGTTGCATCCTGCCCAGCGCTGGCGGCGGCCACAGCCAGTTGGTCGGCGCGCAACAGGCCGGCAACATGGCCGTCGGCCCGCACCACCGGCAGGCTTTCGCCATGGGCAGCCAGCGTGCGCGCCGCCACATCCAACAGCGCGTCAGGGGCGATCGTGGTGGCGTCAGCACGCATGATCTGTTCGCAGCGGATCACCCCGTGCAGGCGGCGATAGGCGCGCCCCTCCACCTGGCGGAACAGCGCGTCGAGGTCTTCGCTGCTGACGTCGAGCAGTTCATCGTATTGCGCCAGCACCGCTTCCACGTCCGCCATGGTATAGCCGGCGGCCGGCGCAGTGGCGGGGTCTGCCACGGCGCGAACATGGTGGGGATAATTGCCCCTCGTGGCGAGGTTATAGAGCCAGCCGGCCGCCACCAGCAGCAGGCAGTTGATGGCCACTGGCATCAGCGCGAAATGCCAGCCTGCCGCCGCGATCGCCGGGCCACCGATCACCGCCGTCAGCGCCACGGCGCCGCCGGGCGGATGCAGGCAGCGCAGCAGGCTCATCATCACGATCGCGCTCGCCACCGCCAGGCCGGCTGCCAGCGTCGGATCGCCTAAAGATCGCGCCCAGAAGATGCCGCACAGCGCCGAAACCGTGTTGCCGCCGATGATCGCCCAGGGCTGCGCCAGCGGGCTGGCCGGCACGCCGAACAGCAGCACGGCCGAGGCACCCATCGGCGCCACCAGCAGCGGCACCGAGACGGCCTGCCCCGCTGCCCAGCGATGCATGACAAAGCCCGTGATGAAAATGCCGAACACGGCACCGATAAAGGCATGAACCAGGCGCCAGGCCG
>NZ_KE148492.1:3991-5148 GCF_000410615.1 Novosphingobium sp. B-7
CCGATGCGGTCAACGCGCGCCAACAGCGCCGTCAGCATGGGGCGCAAGCGCCTGATCTCTTCACGGTGCACCGCCGAAAGCGCGGCCAGCGCCGCATCGGCCTGCGGCGTCAATGCCAGCAGCGCCTGGCGGCGATCGTTTGGAGCCGGCCGCCGCTCCACCAGGCCCAGGGCGACCAGGCGATCGATCAGGCCCGTGGCGCTGTGGGGCTTGAGGATCAGCCGCTCGGCAACATGGCCCACGGTTACCGTGCCGGCCTGCCCGGCGCGAATGGCCAGCAGCGCCTGGTGCTGTTGCGGGGTGAGGCCGGCGGCCTGCGCGTGCGCCTCGCTAAAGGCGTGGAACTGGCGCAGCGCAAAGCGGAAATCGGCCAGCGCGGCATAGTCTTCATCGCCCAGCGGCGCTGGCATAGGATCAGGCTCGGTCATCGGCGGCGCGTCTCTTCAGGCAGGCATGGCGGCAAAGCGGCTGCGGGCGGTTTCGGCCTGCTGCGCGCGGTGCCGTGCCTTGAGCAGATCGTGCCGCGTGACAAGCCCGATTACGCGGCCGCTGCCCGGTTCCACCACCGGCAGGCGGCCCTCGCCGCTTTCCAGGATGAGGTCAGCGACGGCCCCCGCCGGCGTATCGGCATGCACCACCATCTGCCCGGCGTCAGACACGGCATCGGCCAGGCGCACCTCGGCCAGAGCCACGTCACCCTGCCAGCGCAGCGCATCGGCGCGCGACACCATGCCGAGCAGCACCCCGGCAGCATCGACCACCGGATAGCTGCGATAGCGCGCCGGGCCCGACAGGAATTGCGTCGCCTGTGCGATCGTCATCGTGCCGGGCAGGGTATCGACGCCTTGGGCCATGATCTGCCCGGCCTGCACCAGATCGAGCGGGTCGACCGTGTATTCCTGCAGGATATGCCGTCCGCGCCGCGCGATCTTCTCCGTCAGGATGGAACGCCGCATGATCAGCACGCTGGCGCCATAGGCAGCCCCTGCAGCCAGCAGCGCGGCGGGCAGCAGGTCAAACCGCCCGGTAAGCTCTGCGGCGAACAGCGCGCCGGTTAGCGGTGCGCGCATCGCCCCGCTCATGATCGCGGCCATGCCCAGCAGAGCCCAGGCCGGCGCTCCGCCGGGCAGCACCTGGCCCGCGAGGAACCCGGCCGC
>NZ_APCQ01000021.1:0-2509 GCF_000410615.1 Novosphingobium sp. B-7
CGCAGGTCCGGCGGCAGGGTGACGGCCACATCGATCGCGCGATCGGCCAGCACAACCTGCCCCACGGTCTGCCCGGCAAAGGTCGCGCGAATGGCATCGCCAGCATCGGCCGCGGTCACGCCATGCAGCGCCATGCGTGCCGGATCGAGCGTAACGCCCAGCATCGGCGTGCCCGGCGCGGCCTTCATCGTCACGTCGGTGGCGCCGGGCACGCCGCGCAGCGCGGCGGCAATCGTGGCCCCGGTGCGATCCAATGTGTCGAGATCGGCCCCCTGCACGCTGATCGCGATGGCGGCGGTTTCGCCTGAAAGGCTTTCGCTGATGCGGTCACCCAGGAATGTCGTCACCTCGCCCTGCAACGCCGGGGTGGCGGCCAGGGCGGCGCGAATTTCAGCCAGCGCGGTGTCTTCGCCCCGCCCGCCCACCGATTTCAGGCGCAGGTGAAACTCGCCCTGGCTCGGCGGCCAGGTATCTTCGCCCGCTTCAGCGCGGCCGATCTGCTCTTCCACGCTCAAGACCTCGGGAATGGCGAGCAGCCGGCGCGACAGCTCTTCCCCGGTGCTGCGCATCCAGGCGAGCGAGGCGCCCGGCGGGCCGCTCACCTGCAAGACATAGTGCCGCTCGCGAAACGTGGGCAAAAGCTCGCTGCCGAACGACAGCGTTCCGACGAGTGCCAGCGCGCCCAGCGTCGCAATCGCCCCGGCGGCCACGCCGGGCCGCGCGCAAAGCCGGCGCATCAGCCCTTCGTGCCAATTCTTGAACCGTTCGAGCAGCGCCGGTTCGGCCACCGGGTTGCGCCCGCGCAATAGCATCAGCGCCAGCGCCGGCGTTACCGACAGCGCGACCACCAGCGAGGCCATCGTGGCGAGCAGGAACGCCAGGCCCAGCGGCGCGAAGAACGCGCCTTGCAGGCCGGTCAACAGGATCACCGGCAGCATGGTGAGCACCAGTACGAACGTGGCATGGACCACCGGCGCGCGCACTTCGATCGAGGCGGCGGCGATGATCGCGCGGCGGTCGGCCTCGTCCGTCACGCCGCGCAGCCGGCGCACGATATTCTCGATATCGACGATGGCGTCATCGATCACCACGCCCAGCGCCACGGCCAGGCCTCCCAGTGTCATCGTATTGATGGTCTGCCCCGTGCGATCGAGCACGATCAGCGCAGCCAGCAGCGACAGCGGGATCGACACGAACGCGATCATCACCACGCGCACATCGCGCAGGAATACCAGCAGCACGACGAAGACCATTACCGCGCCAATCGCGAGATCGACGGTGATGCCCGAAAGCGCGACTTCGACGAAGTTGGCCGGGCGGTGCAGCGCCGGGTAAAGTGTCACGCCCTGGGCGCGCAAGGCCGGGGCAATATCGTTGATCGCGCGTTCCAAGGCGCGCGTGGTGTCGAGCGTATTCGCGCCATATTGGCTCGACAGCGTCATCAACACGCCGGGCTTGCCCATGATCAGCGCATCGCCCACCGGCGGCGCAGCGGCGTCCGCCACTTGCGCGACATCGCCGATGCGCACGGTTCCGCCCGGGCCGGTGGTCAACACGGCGGCGGCAATCTGCGCGCCGGTGGTGGCGCTGGGGCCGGGATCGACCAGGATGCGCTGGTTGGGCGTATCGGCAAAGCCGCCGCCATTGACATTGACCGCCGCGCTCACCGCCTGGCCCAGATCGGCAAAGGTGATGCCGCGCGCGAGCAGGCGGGCGGGATCGGCACGCACTTCGATCCGGCGCTGCTCTCCGCCAAACACGTTGGCGCGGGCCACGCCGGGCACGGCGAGTAGGCGCGGCTTGATCGTCCATTCCGCCAGATCGCGCAGTTGCATCGGCGACAAGCGCTTGGAAACCAGGCCGATCTTGAGCAGGTCCATGGTGGACGACACCAGCGGCGTCAGGCGCGGGGTATCGACGCCGGGCGGCAGGCGCGGGATCGCATCGGCCAAGGCTTCGGAAACCTGCTGGCGCGCGCGATAGGCGTCGTTGCCCTCGCGAAAGGTGATGTCGATTACCGACAGGCCCTGGATCGATTGCGAGCGCACCGTCTCCACGCCATTGGCGCCGTTGATCACCGCCTCGAGCGGGCGGGTGACGAGCATTTCCACCTGCTGCGGCGAAAGGCCCGGCGCCTCGGTCTGGACGCTGGCCTGGGGCGGCACGAATTCGGGAAACACGTCATAGGCCGCGCTGCGCAGCATGGTTACGCCCAGCGCCAGCAGCACCACCGCACCCAGCAGCATCAGCCAAGGATGGCGCAGCGATTGCCTGACCAGCGCCGAGAGCATCAATCGTCCCCGCCGTCCGCCGAGGGCTGCGGTGCGGCGTGATCCAGGCCGAGCAGCGTGCCGGCGCCCGCGACAACCACCTGATCGCCGCCGTGCAGGCGCCCGATCGGCACGAACCAGCCTGGCGCCATGGCGCGGCCGTCTTCCAGTGGCACGCGCTCAAACCGGTCGGCAGCAGTGGCGCGCCACACGAACAGGCCGGCATCGGTGCGCACGAT
>NZ_KE148493.1:0-2226 GCF_000410615.1 Novosphingobium sp. B-7
GAGCCCGGCGCCGATGGGCGCTGCCCCGCCGCCGGCCGGCACTGCCGGTGCCCAGCCGGGCGCTGCCGGGCAATCGTGGCATGAAGACGATCTGATCGGCGCGGCCGAGGGCGTGTTCGGCAAGGGCGCCAAAGGCCTGGCCATGATGATCCGCGACATCCTGAAAAAGCAGGGTGAGCCGGTGGGCTATATCACCGGGCGTGAAGCCGGTGGCGCACTGGTGGTCGGGCTGCGTTATGGCTCGGGCACGCTGCACCACAAGGTGGAGGGCGACATGCCGGTCTATTGGACCGGGCCTTCGGTGGGATTCGATGCCGGGGCCAATGCCGGCAATACCTTTGTGCTGGTCTACAATCTCTATGACACGGCCGACATGTACCATCGCTTTGGCGCGGGCGAGGGGCAGGCCTACCTGATCGGCGGCTTCAATGTCAGCTATCTGCGCCGCGGTGATGTGGTGCTGATCCCGGTGCGCATGGGCGCGGGCCTGCGCCTGGGCATCAACGCGGGCTACATGAAGTTCAGCCGCAAGCAGACGTGGATGCCGTTCTAAGGGGGATGCCATTCTGATCGTCTGACGCCTTGGCGCGGCGGGGTGCAAACCCTCTTGCGCCGGGGCGCTGGCGGCGGCATGGGGGCGGCGTTCCTTTCAGTCAGCCGTGAAAGAAAATCCCCATGCTCGAAAACCTGGCTCCGCAACCGGCCGATGCCTTGCTGGCGCTGATCAAGCTGCACAATGCCGATCCGCGCGATACCAAGATCGACCTTGGCGTGGGCGTCTATCGCACCGCCGATGGCGCAACCCCGGTGTTCAAGGCGATCAAGGCCGCCGAAGCCAAGCTGCTCAACGAGCAGGACTCCAAGGCCTATCTTGGCCCTGAAGGCGACATGGGCTTTGTCAACGCGCTGGTCCCCTATGTGTTTGGCGCCGATTTCGATGCCGCCAAGGTAGACGGCATGCAGGCGCCAGGCGGCACCGGCGCGGTGCGGCTGGCGATCGAAGTGGCCAAGCGCGCGGGCGTGAAGCGCGTGTGGATGGGTACCCCTTCGTGGCCCAACCATGCCCAGATCGTGGCCGCCGCCGGGCTCGAACTCAAGACCTTCAAGCACACCGCCGCCGATGGCACCGCCGATCTGGCCGCGCTCAAGGCCGCGCTGGAAGAGGCCGAAGCGAGCGATCTGGTGCTGCTGCACGGCTGCTGCCACAACCCCACCGGCGTGGATTACACCCCGGCGCAGTGGGACGAAATCGCTCCGCTGCTGGCGGCTAAGGGTGTGCTGCCGCTGATCGACCTGGCCTATCAGGGCCTGGGCGAGGGAATGGAAGCCGATGCCTATGGCCTGCGCAAGGTGCTTGCCGCCGTGCCCGAGGCGCTGGTCGCCTATTCGTGCGACAAGAACTTTGGCCTCTATC
This sequence comes from Novosphingobium sp. B-7, assembly GCF_000410615.1. NCBI lineage: Bacteria > Pseudomonadati > Pseudomonadota > Alphaproteobacteria > Sphingomonadales > Sphingomonadaceae > Novosphingobium > Novosphingobium sp. B-7. Next base: position 1,415 of record NZ_KE148493.1, read on the forward strand.
GTGATCGCGTTGGCGCCTTCTATGCCGTGACGGCAGACAAGGACGCCCTGGCCAAGGCCATGTCGAATGGTGCCACCATTGCCCGCGCATCGTGGTCGATGCCGCCCGATCATGGTGCGGCTGCCGTGCGCCTGGTCCTGTCGGACACCGAACTGACCAAGATGTGGCTGGCAGAGCTGGACGAAATGCGCGACCGCATGCGCTGGGTGCGTGACCAGCTGGCCGCCGCCGGCCAGGTTGGCCCGATCGCCATGGACGTGCTGGGCACCCAGAACGGCCTGTTCTCGATGCTGCCGCTGTCGAGCGAGCAAATCCTGACGATCCGCGAGCGCCATGGTGTCTATATGGCCGGTACTGGCCGTATCAACATCGCCGGCCTTACGACGGGCAACATCGCCCAGTTCATCGAAGCCCTGCGCGACGTCGCAACGGCCTGATGCAACCGATGGCGGGCCGGGATGCTGCAACACACCTGTGGCAGCGCCTCGGCCTGCGCATTCCCCTGATCCAGGCGCCGATGGCGGGTGTATCCACGCCGGCCCTGGCGGCGGCGGTGTCAGATGCCGGGGGCCTGGGCTCGATCGCGGTCGGCGCCACAGATGCGCCCGGCGCACGCGCCATGATCGCCGCCCTGCGTGCCGCCAGTGGCGCTGCATTCAACGTCAATGTTTTCGTCCATGCCACGCCGCGCGTCGACACCGTGCGCGAGGCAGCCTGGTGCGCGGCGCTGGCGCCGCAATTCGCCGCGTTCGGGGCGCAGCCGCCCGAAGAACTGGCCACCATCTATCGCAGCTTTGCCGACGATGCGGCCA
>NZ_KE148493.1:2425-3966 GCF_000410615.1 Novosphingobium sp. B-7
CATCGCGGCATGTTCGATCCTGCAGCGCCCGATGCCAGGCTAGCGACGCGTGACCTGGTGCATGCCGTGCGCCGCGAAACCGCGCTGCCGGTGGTGGCGGCCGGTGGCATCATGACTGGGCAAGGCATCCACGCGGCGATGGCCGATGGCGCGATGGCCGCGCAACTTGGCACCGCGTTTGTAGCCTGCCCGGAAGGCTCGGCGCGGCCGGGCTATCGCGCGGCGCTGCTGGCCGCGCGCGACACGGTGATGACCAGCGCCATTTCCGGTCGCCCGGCGCGGTGCCTGGCCAATCGCTTTACCGCGCTGGGCAACCTGCCACCGGTGCCCGATTATCCCCGTGCCTATGCCGCCGGCAAGGCGCTGGATGCCGCCGCCCAGTCGCACGGCGAAGACGGCTTTGGCGCGCAATGGGCCGGCAGCGGCGTGACCCAGGCGCGGGCCATGCCCGCCGCAGACCTGGTGGCGCAACTGTTGCGCGAGATGGCTCAGGCCTGACGCGACAGGCTTTGCATGCGCTGCAGATAGCGGGCCAGAACATCGATCTCGAGGTTGACCTGGCGCCCGGGCGCAAACTGGCCCAGCGTGGTGATCTGCGCGGTGTGGGGAATGATGTTGAGCGCGAAATGGCAGGGGCCGTCGCTCTGATCGGCCACCTCGTTCACCGTCAGGGACACGCCATCGACAGTGATCGAGCCCTTGGGCGCGACATAGGGTGCAAGGGCAGGCGGGGCGGTAATGATCACGCGCAGGCTACCGCCTTCGGGGGTAATGCTGGCGATCTCGCCCAAGGCATCGACATGGCCGGTCACGATGTGCCCGCCCAGTTCATCGCCCAGCCGCAGCGCCGGCTCCAGGTTGACCGGTGCGCCGGCCTGCCATTGCGCCGGGGCAGTGCGGCTGATGGTTTCGCCCGAAACGTCGACGGCAAACCAGGCCTCACCGGCAACGCCGCCCTTTTCCACCACGGTGAGGCACACACCCGAACAGGCGATCGAGGCGCCGATAGCGATGCGCGCCGGGTCCATCGCACAGGAGATCGTCACGCGCTTGTCGCCCTTGTCGGCAATGGCAATCACGTTGCCCACTTCGGTGACGATCCCGGTAAACATTGCGCTGGGCTTTCCTTATGCGTTAGCGGCGGCGGTGGTAGACGGTGAAGGTGTCGCTGCCAAGCCGGCATGCGGGGCCCATGTCCCATCGGCCATGCGCGGCGGAGAGGGTTTCCAGCCCGAGATCGCCCACAGCGGCAAGGCCGGGGCCAACCAGGATCGGCGCGCGATAGAGCAGCAGGCGATCGACCATGTCGGCTTTGAGGAACGCGGCGGCAGCGCCCGCGCCCCCTTCGACGAACAACCACTGCGCATCACCAAAGGCGCCGGGCGCGGTAATATCGGCCGCGGCGCGCCAACCCTGCGGCGCGGAGCCACGGGTCAAGACCCAGCGCTGCGGGCTGCGGGCTTCCAGCCCTGGCAGCCGCACATCGAGCCGAGGAACATCGGCGCGCAGCGTGCCGCCGCCCACCAGGATGGCGTCGGCCC
>NZ_APCQ01000019.1:0-4800 GCF_000410615.1 Novosphingobium sp. B-7
TGTCGCGGTGGGCATTTCCGGCGCGATCCAGCACCTTGCCGGCATGAAGGACAGCAAGACCATCATCGCCATCAACAAGGACGAAGACGCGCCGATCTTCCAGGTAGCCGACGTGGGCCTGGTGGCCGACCTGTTTACCGCCGTGCCGGAGCTGGTGGGAAAGCTTTGAGGGAATAAAACATGCCCTCCCCCAGCCCCTCCCGCACGCGGGAGGGTAGCTACTGAAAATCCCCCTCCCGCTGGCGGGAGGGGTTAGGGGAGGGCATGTTTCACGCCCAAGCCCCCTCACAAAGCCAGCGTCAGGCACTGGCTGAAATCATCCACCACATAATCGGCAAACGCCCCGCAAGGCACGAAGCCGTGGGCGCGATAGAGCGCGATGGCCGGTTCGAACGCCGCACCGCGCCCGGTTTCCAGGCTGACCCGCGCCATGCCCATTGCCCACGCCGTCGCGAGCAGATGGCGCAGCATGGCCTTGCCGATCCCCTGCCCCAGCCATTGCGGCGCCACGCGCATCGATTTGAGTTCGCCGTGATCGCCTGCCAGCATCTTGAGCGCGCCCATTCCCGCCAGATCATCGCCCACCCAGGCGGAAAAGAACGTGACGCCGGGCGCGCGCAGCGCATCGAGCGGCAGGGCGTGGACCTTGCACGCCGGAGAATGGGCATGCATGCCGCCCAGGTGCAGCGCCACCAGCGCCTGGATCGCCGCACCGGAAAGATCATCCTGGCGTATCGTCACCTCAGGCATTGCACGCGCTCCATCTGGCCAAACCGGTTGCATCTGCTATCGCCGCCAGCATGACCGAAGCAACGTATTCCTCTTCGCGCTGGAGCCTGGCCATCCATGGCGGCGCTGGCGCCATGTCTCCTGAAATCATGGACGAGGCCATGGCCGCCGACTATCGCGCGGCGCTGGCCCAGGCGCTGGACGCCGGCACGGCCGTGCTGCGCGCCGGTGGCACGGCGATCGATGCCGTTACCGCCGCTGTCTGCGCGCTGGAGGATGACGCGCATTTCAACGCCGGGCGCGGCGCGGTCTTCACCTATCACGAAACCAACGAACTCGACGCCGCGATCATGGACGGGCGCACTCGCGCGGCCGGCTCGGTCTGCGCCGTCACCCGCACGCGCAACCCGGTGCGCCTGGCGCGCACGGTGATGGAACAGGGGCCGCACGTGTTCCTGGCGGGCAGCGGAGCAGAGGAATTTGCCCGCGACCACGGCATGGAAGAGGTGGACCCGGCCTGGTTCGCCACCGACGAGCGCCGCCGCCAGCTGCACGAGTTCAAGGCCCGCAAGGACGGCTGGTTCGATGCCGATCTCAAGTTCGGCACGGTCGGCGCCGTGGCCTGCGACGCGGACGGCAACCTTGCCGCTGCCACGTCCACCGGCGGCCTGACTGGCAAGCGCTGGAACCGCATCGGCGATTCGCCGGTGATCGGCGCGGGCACTTATGCCGACAACCGCGCCTGCGCGGTGTCGTGCACCGGCACGGGTGAGGTGTTCATCCGCGTGGGCGTGGGCCACGAAATCGCCGCGCGCGTGCGCCTGGCCGGTGAAAGCCTGGCCGACGCAACGCAAGCCGTGCTGGGCGAAGTGGGCGAGATGGGCGGCGTGGGCGGCATTATCGCGGTCGACGCGCAGGGCAACCTCACCCACGCGTTCAACACCAAGGGTCTCTATCGCGGCTTTGCCGATCACACCGGCCGGGCCGACGTGGCAATCTTCACCGGGGAATAACGCGGCTCACGAAAACTTGTCGGCCTTGCGCTGGCCAAAGCGCATGCCGCGTTCCAGGCGGGCGCGCAGCTGGGTGTAATAGGCTTCCAGAAACGCGCGCTCGTCACCCCGGCCACTGTTCCAGCCGATCTTGGCGCAGATCGCCTGCGCCACATCGACCATGGCTTCCTCGCGGTTTTCACGCAGCACGCGTTCGAGCACCTGCAGCTCGTACTCGCCATAAATCGCGAGTTCGGCCTCGCCGAATTCATAGCGGTTTTCGGTCAGCGTGCTGCGCCCCTGCGCGCCTGCCCCGGTGGACAGCGCCGCCTTCAACCGGTCGCGCCCGGCTTCCACCACCCAGGTGCCGGCTACCACGTCTCCGGCGCGCAAGGCGTCGCGGTTGAAGAACGGAAAGAACGCGAAGATCAGGAACCACGCCGCCCCGGCCCAGCCGGCAACGGTGGCATCCTCTCCCTGGATCAGCGCGGTCGACACGAAGATCACCGGCAAGGTCAGCTCGATATCGCGCAGGAAATTGCGCGCCACCACCGCCTCTGTCGTCAAGCGCCCACCATCGCGCGCTGCCACCCGCAAGCCCAGCGCGCGCTTGCCCGGCGTGGCCCCGCGCGGGCCGAGTTCGAAATAGAGAAACCAGATGTGGCGGAACAGGAACATCACCACCACCCACACCACGACCACCGCTTGGCCAACGAAATCGCCGCTGGCATTGGCCTTGAGGTTGATGGCCCGGGCCAGCGAAAACAGCAGGTAGGACAGGCCCGCCATAGTCGCCACGATCAGGATCTGATCGAGCAGCAGCGCCAGGGCTCGTGCCCCTCGGGCGCCGATGGTGAAGGGCAATGGCACGCCTTCGGGCGTCACCACCTGGCGCTGACGGCGATCAGGCGCGGGGCGGCGCGGCACCTGGGCGGACGAGCGTGGGCGCCGCGCCATCAGTTGCTCACCCGCGCCCGAGCCGGGCGATAGGCAAAGAAATAGGCGTTCCACAGCGCCAGCATTGTGCCGCCGATGGCCAGCCGGGTCGTGGTCGAATCGATCAACTGGCGGCCAAAGCCTTCGAGCAGCGCCGCCAGCACCAGCATCAGCACCACCCCCACCATCACCTGCGCGGCGCGGCGCCCCGCCACCGCTGCCGCGGTCAGGACCGGCAGATCGCCGGGAAAGGCCATGGCGCGTCCGATATGGATGCCTGCCGCGCCCGCCAGCAGGATGGCGAACAGTTCCGTCGTGCCGTGGATCGCCAGCCAGCCGATGAGGTCCAGCGTCAGGCCCTGCCCGTGATAGAGCCACAGCAGCGCGCCCAGCCCGGCGGTGTTGTGGATCAGCAGCAGGACCGACGGCACGCCAAAGGCAAAGCCCAGGGCAAAGGCGAACAGCGAAACCTGTGCATTGTTGCTGAACAGGAACGCGGCAAACATCGACAGGCCGTTCTGGTCCTGCTGGCCAAACAGCGTGTGGCGCAAGGCCTCGCGCGTGGCGCCGGGCACCCGCACATCGTCGCCCATGCCGCCCATCAGGCTGTAGAACCAGTCAGGATTGCTCGACACCAGCAGCCAGCCGACCACCGTGCCCAGCACCATCACCGCCAGCGCGATCAGCAGGTCGCGGCCCAGTCCGCGCACCGCCGCGCTCCACCCGCCCCGGAAAAAGCGCGCGAGCCAGGCGCCCAGCCCTTCGCGCGGGCCATAGACGGCAAACCACGCGCGCCGCGCCAGCCCTTCCAGATAGCTGATCAGCGCCTGGTCGAGCGACGTTTCCCGCGCAATCGCCAGGCTGGAGACGACGGTGCGATAGAGCGCGGGCAGGGCCAGCAGGTCATCGTCCGACAGCTTGCGCAGGCGCCCGCCCTCGATCCGCGTGACGATTGCATCGAGCCGCTGCCAATCGCCCTCGCGCGCCTGGCGGAAGCGATCGGAGCGCAGGGCCGCGGCTTCCACCGCGGCATCCTGTCCGGCGTTCTTGCCAAACCAGCGCGCGATCATCCCAGGCTCCCTTCGCGTTTCACGCCCAGATAGGCATCGATCAGCCGCGTGCCGATCTGCTCGTACGGGGCCTCAACCACGCGCACGCCCATCTGGCGCAGGCGCTGCAGCACCAGCGCGCGCTGGCGTTGCAAGGCTGTGGCCGTCACCGCGCGGGCCATGGCATCGAGCGTATCGGGGCTGGCCGTGGCCAGGCCGGCCAGTTCGGTATCGGCCATGACCACGAACAGCACGCGGTGCCGCTCCATCAGCCGGCCCAGGCTTTCGATCATCAGTTCGGCGCTGGTCGGATCGGTGAAATCGGAAAACACCACCACCAGCGAGCGGCGCTGCAACCGCGTGGCCAGCGTGGCCATGGCAAAGGTGAAATTCGGCTCTTCGCCATGATAGTCAAACCCGGCAGCGCTGCGTTGCAGGCGGGCGAAATCGCGCGTGGCGGTGACGAACGGCGAGAGCGCCAGGGGCCGCGCGGCAAAGCCATAGACCGCAACGCGATCCTGCGCTTTCAATGCCACCCAGGCCGTGGTCAGCGCAGCGGTGATCGCGCGGTCTAGCCGGGGCAGCCCGCCCAGCGGCTCGATCATCGCCTGCCCGCAATCGAACGCGAACACGATCTGGTTGTTGCGCTCGGTCTCGTATTCCTTGGCAAACAGGCGGCCATGGCGGGCCGAGCTTTTCCAGTCGATACGGCGGCGATCCATGCCCGGCTCGTAATCGGCCAGGGCCTCGAACTCGGTCCCTTCGCCGCGAATGCGCCGCGCCACCAGGCCAAAGGCGGCATCGCGCAGGAATATCTGCAAGGCCGGGCTGCGCACCGGGGCGATATCGGGCCACACCCGCAAGGCCTGATCCAGCACGCGGCGCACCTGGCGGTGGCCCAGCCCGAGTGGCCCACTCCAGCGCAGCCACAGCGTATCGATCCGCGCCGTACCCCGGCGTGACGGAAACAGGCTGCCCTGCGCAGACCAGGCACCCTCGCCGGCAGGATCGCGCACCAGCGGCAGTGCCACGCGCCCGCCGTCGGCCAGGCGCGGATCGCAGGCAATCGCCGCCATCGGCGCGCCGCTAGTGCC
>NZ_APCQ01000020.1:0-17617 GCF_000410615.1 Novosphingobium sp. B-7
CCGGCTCGGTGATGGTGCGCGCATCTGCCACCAGCATGGCCAGGCGCTCGATCCCCGCGGCCCAACCCACCGCCGGGGTGGCCGGGCCACCCAAGGCTTCGAGCAGGCCGTCATAGCGCCCGCCGCCCAGCACGGTGCCCTGCGCGCCCAGCCGGTCGGTGATGAATTCGAACGCGGTGTGGCGATAGTAATCCAGCCCGCGCACCAGCGCCGGCGCGCGCACCCAGGCAACGCCTGCCGCGTCGAGGCCGGCCGTTACCTTGCCAAAGAAATCCTGCGCTTCGGCCGAGAGGAACTGGTCGATCATCGGCGCATCGGCCGTGAACGGCTTGTCGCGCGGGTCCTTGGAATCGAGGATGCGCAGCGGGTTGCGTTCCAGCCGGTCCTGCGATTCTTCCGAAAGCTGGTCCTTGTGCGCGCGGAAATAGTCGATCAGCGCGGCGCGCCACGCTTCGCGGCTCGGCGCATCGCCCAGGGTGTTGAGGTTGAGCGTCACGCCATCGGCAATGCCCAGTTCGCGCAGCAGCTGATCGGCCATGACCAGCAGTTCCACATCGGCCTGCGGTTCGGCCGCGCCGATCACTTCGGCATCGATCTGGTGGAACTGGCGATAGCGGCCCTTTTGCGGGCGTTCATAGCGGAACAGGGCCCCGTGCGTCGCGATCTTGAGCGGGGCGTGCTGCTGCCAGCCATTGGTGAGATAGGCGCGGGCGAGGCCAGCGGTGAATTCGGGCCGCAGCGTCAGCGATTCGCCGCCGCGATCCTCGAACGAATACATTTCCTTCGATACCACGTCGGTGGTTTCGCCCAGCGAGCGCGAGAACACGGTGGTCTTTTCAAACACCGGCATTTCCACCCGGCGAAAGCGATAGAGCTTGCGCACGCGCTCGAACGTTTCCACGACATGGCCGAACGCTTCCGCCTCGGCGCCGAAAATGTCCTGGGTGCCACGAATGGCCTGAGGGGTGGGAATGGTTTGCTTGCTCATGGCGCGCGCGGATAGCGGCTTTCGCGCGGTGGGGGAAGCATCCGTGGCGATCCGCCGCGTATTGTGCCCATCTGGCCGTTGCAGATGAGACCGCTTGGCGGCATGAAAGGCGCCATGCGCAAAACCCCCCAAGGCATTGGCCTGCTTTCCGCCCTTTCCACGTCCACCCTGGCACTTGCCACCCTGATCCTGGCGCAGCCCGCGCTGGCGCAGGTGCAGCCGGCGAGCAACAGCCGCCCGATGGCCGTGCCGATCGCCCATGGGGTGCCCGATGCGCAGGACGTGCCCTATCCCGGCACGATCGGGCTGCAGATCGATGCCACCGATCTGGCCACCGGGGCATTCCGGGTGGTGGAAACCGTGCCGGTGGCGGCCGATGCCAAGGAACTGATCCTGCAACTGCCGGCCTGGCTGCCGGGTGAGCATGGCAATCGCGGGCCGGTGGCCGAACTGGCCGGCATCACCTTTGAAGCCAAGGGCCAGAAGCTGGCCTGGACCCGCGACCCGGTGGAAGTGAACGCGTTCCACATCCCCCTGCCCGCCGGCACCAGCGAAGTGGTGGCCCGCTTCATCCACACCTCGCCGCTGCGCGACAGCGAAGGCCGCATCACCGTTACGCGCGAAATGCTCAACGTGCAGTGGGAGAAGATGAGCCTCTATCCCGCCGGTCACTATGTGCGGCAGATCAAGGTGCGTCCCACTGTCAGCTTCCCGCAGGGCTGGACCGTGTTCACCGCGCTGGATGGCAAGACGCAGAGCGGCAGCGGCAATACCGTAACCTGGGCCGAAACCGATTATGAAACCCTGGTCGATTCGCCGATCTTTGCCGGTCTCTATGCCGCGCGGCACGATCTGGGCCATGACGTCTATCTCGATCTGGTGGCCGACAAGCCCGAACTGCTGGCGATCAAGCCGGAAAACCTCGCCGCCTATCGCAACCTGGCCGACGAAGCCGTGGGCGCATTCGGCGCGCGTCATTTCGATCACTACGATTTCCTGCTCGCGCTGACCGATCGCATGGGCAGCATCGGCCTGGAACATCACCGTTCCAGCGAAAACCAGCAGGAACCCAAGAGCCTGACCGACTGGGCCGCCTATGACTGGGACCGCAACGTGATCGCCCACGAATTCAGCCACAGCTGGGATGGCAAGTATCGCCGCTCGGCCAAGCTGTGGACGCCCGACTATCGCCAGCCGATGCAGGACAACCTGCTGTGGGTCTATGAAGGGCAGACGCAGTTCTGGGGCCTGGTCCTGGCCGCGCGCTCGGGCGTGCAGAGCAAGGACGTGGTGCTGGGCAGCCTCGCCAACTATGCCGGCACGTTCACCCAGACCGCCGGGCGCGACTGGCGCTCGGTGGAAGACACGACGATGGATCCCATCTTCGCCGCCCGCAAGCCCAAGCCCTATTCCTCGCTTACCCGTAACGAGGACTATTACACCGAAGGCGCGCTGGTGTGGCTGGAAGCCGACCAGATCATCCGCGACGGCACCGCCGGCAAGAAGGGCCTGGATGATTTCGCCAAGGCGTTCTTTGGCGTGCGCGACGGCGATTGGGGCGTGCTGACCTATGAATTCGATGACGTGGTCAAGACCCTCAACGGCGTCTATCCCTATGACTGGGCCACGTTCCTCAAGACCCGCATCCAGACGCCAGGCCAGCCGGTGCCGCTGGGCGGGATCGAGCGCGGCGGCTACAAGCTGGAATTCAAGGACGAGCCCAACCCCTATGACAAGGCACGCATGGCCGATGCCAAGGTGCTCAGCCTGTTCAACTCGCTGGGCGTGACGCTCGACAAGGACGGCAAGGTCACCGCCTCGCGCTGGGATGGCCCGGCGTTCAAGGCGGGGCTGGTTTCGGGCATGCAGGTGATGGCCGTGAACGGCGACGCCTATGACGCGGACAAGCTCAAGGCCGCGATCACCAATGCCAAGACCGGCAACCCCGGCGCCGGCCGCCCGATCGAGCTGCTGGTCAAGCGTGACGATCGCTTTGTCACGCTGCCGATCACCTATGCCGATGGCCTGCGCTGGCCCTGGCTGGTGCGTACGGCCCCCGGCACGGCACCGACCGGTCTGGACAAGCTGCTGGCCCCGCACGCCAGCAAGCTGCCCGTGGGCAAGGCTGCCAAGTGATGGCAGGGGCCGGGCCAAGCCTGCATCTGGGCCGCCTGGCCCCGCCCCGCTTCATCCTGTTCCTGGTGCTGCTGATGGGCGGCACCGGGGCGTGGTGGGTGTGGCATCCCCTCACCCGCAACAGTGGCGAACTGGCCGATTCGCTGGCCATGGGCTTTGATTTTGCGGCGCTGGCATTCCTGTTGTCGCTGGCGCCACTGCTGCGCTGTGCCGATGCCGATACGATGCGGCAAAGCGCGGTGGACAACGATGCCAACCGCGTGCTGGTGCTGTGCATCACCACCGTTCTGACCGCAGTGGTGATGGCATCGATCGCCGGCGAACTGCCCCGCGCGGCGCATGGCGATTCGCTGGCCAAGCTGCGGCTGATCGGGACGCTGGTGCTAACCTGGCTTTTTGCCAACACCGTCTATGGGCTGCACTATGCCCATCTTTACTATACCCGCGATGAGAGCAACGGGCGCGATCGCGGCGGGCTGGACTTTCCCGGCACCGACACCCCCGACTACTTCGATTTCGCCTATTTTTCCTTCACCTTGGGCATGACGTTCCAGACTTCGGACACCGGGATCACCGCGGGCCGGATCCGCCGCATCGTCACGCTGCATTCGTTTGCCGCGTTCGTTTTCAACATCGGTGTGATCGCTTTCACCATCAACGCGCTGGGTGCGGGTTAACCAAAGCGGCGGGCTATCGATCACAAGTATTGTTGCGGCGCAACAGCCACGGCGCTAGAGCGCGTAGCACTGCGAACAACAACCGGCCCCGCGCGGGCCTGAACCAAGGCAAGACAGAACCGATGCGCATCGACCTTATCCCCACCGGGGACAATCCGCCCGAAAGCCTCAACGTGGTCATCGAAGTGCCGGTTGGCGGCGAACCGGTGAAGTATGAATTCGACAAGGATTCGGGCGCGCTGTTCGTCGATCGCATCCTGCACACGCCGATGCGCTATCCGGCCAACTACGGCTTCGTGCCGCACACCCTGTCGCCCGATGGTGATCCGCTCGATGCCCTGGTGATCGCGCGTTCGCCGTTCATCCCCGGCTGCGTCGTGCGTGCCCGCCCGATCGCGGTGCTGAACCTGGAAGACGAACAGGGCGGCGACGAAAAGCTGGTCTGCGTGCCGGTGGATTCGACTTTCCCCTACTACACCGAAGTGCTGGAAAAGGATCACCTGCCCGAGATCGTGCTCAAGCAGATCGAGCACTTCTTCACCCACTACAAGGACCTGGAAAAGGAAAAGTGGGTGCGCGTGGGCACCTGGGGTGGCGCCGACGATGCCCGCCGCATCACCACCGAGGCGATCGAGCGCTACAAGGAAGCCAAGGCAGCCAAGGAAGCGGCCGAGTAAGCCGCGCTTCCGCACCAGCGGCATGAACAAGAGGCCAGGGTCGGCACCGACCCTGGCCTCTTTCGTTTCCGGCTGCGCGACGTTTTCCGCCCATCAGCGGGACCCCGGATCAAGTCCGGGGTGACGATAAGTTTTTACGCCAACTATATTTTCGTCACCCCGGGCTTGACCCGGGGTCCCACGCCAGCCGTCGAATTACCGATGCCTCAAGCCGCAGCGCAGGCCTGGCAGCGGCCGCGGATTTCCACCACCGGGCGCACGTCAGCAAAGCCGGCGTCGCGGGCGGCTTCGCGCAAGTGGCCGGTGAGGCTGTCGTTGTCGATGTGGGTCACCTGGCCACAGGCATCGCAGATCAGGAAGATGCAATCGTGACGGCAGCCGGGGTGGCTGTTGGCGACGTAGGCATTGGCGCTTTCCACCCGGCGCGCCAGGTTGGTGCGCACGAACAGGTCGAGAATGCGATAGACGCTGTTGGCAGCCACGCGCTTGCCCCGGCGCTGCCCCACGCTTTCGGCGATGTCATAGGCCGAGGCAGGGCGTTCCTGTGCGGCGAGCGCGGCAAAGACATCGGCGCGCATGTCGGTCCACTGCTCGCCCGAAACGGTCAGCGCCTCGCGCGCGGCGGAAACCAGCCCTTCGCCGGCATAGTCATGATGAAGGTGGGAACCCATGTCCCAGAGATAGGCATTTGCCCACGCAGTTGCAAATCAGTGCTGCGTGAAATCGGGCTTCCACCACTGCGGGAAGGTGCGGTGCAACGCTTCCACCCGCGCCACGTCCCAGCGCAGGATATAGGGGTGGCGCGGATTGCGGAAGGCAAAGTCCTGATGCTCGGCGGGGCCGGGATAGAAGCCGCGCCACGGCTCGATGCGCGTCACGATCGGTTGCCGCCACAGCTTGAGCGCCTTGAGCTGCGCCACATAGGCGCGCGCCACGCGGGCTTGTTCCGGCCCGATCGGCACCAGCGCGTTGCGGTATTGCGGGCCGACATCGGGTTCCTGCCGATCAAGCTGGGTGGGATCGCTGGCCACCCCGAAAAAGACCTGGAGCAGCTGGTCATAGCGGATGCGCGCGGGATCATAGGTCACGCGGATCGATTCGGCGTGGCCGGTCGTGCCGGTGCTGACCGTCTCGTAATCGGCATCGGCAGCGCGGCCACCTTCAAAGCCTGACACCACGCTGGTCACGCCGACCAGGTGGCTGAACACCGCCTCCATCCCCCAGTAGCAGCCACCCGCAAAGACCGCGGTCTTGAGGCCGGGGGTTTCATGGGCGGGGATCACCGCAGCCGGCGCCTTGACCGGCGCATCGGCGTGGGCGGGTTGCAAGCAGGCCGACAGGGCCAGCGCCAGCAGCGCGGGAAATGCCGCCCCCGGCCATGCCAGAAAGCGGCGCGCGCTCACTGCTCAGACCCCACGGTCGGCGCGGCTGATGCCGCCGCCACGGGTGCGAAAACATGGGCCGCGTTGAACACCGTAAAGCCCATGCCGACGGCGCCGATAGCGAAGCCGACCAGGAGCGAACGGAAGAAATCTTTGCGAAGCAAACCCATGTTGAAGTTCCGGCAATAATCAGTTTCAAAATGCCACTTAGCACAGAAGCGACGTTTGCCCTAGTGCCAAATCGACCATACGGCGGCAAATCGCCGCCCAACCGTGCATATTGTTCGACGAACGGCGTGAACCTAGCCCGGATCAGGGCCGCAGGGTCACCCACACCGGGGCGTGGTCGCTGGCCTTTTCCCGCCCGCGATAGGCCTTGTCGACGCCGGCCGTCACCAGCCGATCGGCCAGTTCGGGGCTGAGCAGCGCGTGATCGATGCGAAAGCCGTGGTCACGTTGCCAGGCACCGGCCTGATAGTCCCAGAAGGTCCACACGCCGCCCTGGGGATGGTGCAGGCCGATCGCGTCGGTCCATCCAGCGCCCAGCAGGCGGTGATAGGCATCGCGCGATTGCGGCTGCATCAGCGCGTCATCGGCCATGGCGCGCGTGTCCCAGATGTCGTTCTCACGCGGGATCACGTTGTAATCGCCCAGGATCGCGGCGGGCACTTCCTCGGCCCAGATCTGGTCCATGCGCGCGTGCAGGCGGTCCATCCAGCGCAGCTTGTAATCGAACTTGGGGCCAGGCTGGGGATTGCCGTTGGGCAGGTAGATGCACACTACCCGCACGCCGAACACATCGGCCTCGAGATAGCGGGAATGCTCGTCCTCCGGCTCTCCGGCCAGGCCGCGCTGCACTTCGACCGGCTTTTGCCCGTCGGCCAGGATCGCCACGCCGTTGAAGCCCTTCTGGCCGTGCCAGATGGCGTGATAGCCGATCTTCTCGAACTCGGCCGCTGGAAAGCCTTCGTCCTGCGTCTTGATTTCCTGCAGGCAGGCCACGTGCGGCCGGGTTTCCTCCAGCCATTCGAGCAGGCGCGGCAGGCGCGCCTTGATGCCGTTGATGTTGAAGCTGGCCAGCTTGAGCGGGGTGTGCGCGGGCGCGGTGCTCACACCGAGAAACTCGCGCCGCAGCCACAGCCCGATGCGGCGTTGGGATTGGTGACGCGGAAAGCCGCACCGCCCAGCGATTCGACATAATCGACCGTCGCCCCGCCAACCAGATCGAGGCTCATCGCATCGACCACCAGGCGCACGCCGTCGGTTTCCACCACGGTATCGTCTGCCTCGACCGCCTCGGCCAGGCCAAAGCGGTATTGAAAGCCCGAACAGCCGCCCCCTTCCACGGCCAGGCGCAGGATCGCGGGCTTCGCCTGCTTGGCGGCGATCGTGGCCACGCGCGCGGCGGCCGAAGGGGCGAGGATGATGGAGGGCTGGCTCATGCCTTGCGAGATAGGCGCGGCAGGCATGCCGCTCAAGTGCCTGTGGACATATGCCGCCCGCTATCGGTAGCACCAGGGCCATGACCACACCGCTGCCCCCTCGCTTCATCCCCGGCCCGCACGGCCTGCGCCTGGCCACCCGCTTCGTGCCCGGCACTGGCCCGGCGCTGGTGTTCCTGCCCGGCTACATGTCAGACATGGCGGGGGGAAAGGCCCAGGCGGTGATGGATTGGGCGGTGGCACAGGGGCGTGCCTGCCTGTTGCTCGATTATTCCGGCTGCGGCCTGTCGGAAGGCGAATTTGCCCAAGGCACGCTGTCGCGCTGGCGGGACGAGGTCGTGGCGCTGGTCGCGGCGCATGATCTCGACGCAGTGGTGCTGATCGGATCGAGCATGGGCGGCTGGCTCATGCTGCTGGTGGCGCAGGCACTGGGCGCCACGGCGCGCGCGCTGGTGGGCCTCGCCGCTGCCCCCGATTTCACCACCTGGGGCTATGATGCCGATCAGCAGGCCGCGCTGGCGGCGGGCGAGACGATCCTTGAAGACAATCCCTATGGCCCCGAACCCACGCCCACCCATGCCGCGTTCTGGGCCGATGGCCAGGCCTTGCTGCAATTGAACGACACCGTTCCATTCGATGGCGCCGTGCGCCTGATCCATGGCCAGGCCGATGCCGATGTGCCGTGGGACGTGTCGCTGCGGCTGGCTGCGGCGCTGCGTTCAGCCGATGTGCAGGTGCACCTGATCAAGGACGGCGACCACCGCCTGTCGCGGCCGCAGGACATTGCCGTGCTGCTCGCCACGCTGACCCAGCTTCTGTCCGAATAGAGCGATACCCCCCCATGCTCCTGGCCGCTGCCGCCCTGCTTGTCTCTCCCGCCCTGCCCGCGCCGGTGGCGCACCAGGTTGGGCCCAATCCCCGGCCGATGGAATTCGGCGCCCTGCCCACGCCCGGCCGCCGCCGCAATGCCGCCAGCGGGAACGAGGCCGAGCCGGCCCCGGAAAAGCATGATCGCCTGGCCGACTGCCTGACCGTGGGGCGCAGCAATCCCGACCTGGCGATCAGCCTGGCGCGGCATTGGCTGGACGAAGTGAAGCTGCCGTCGGAACGCGTGCGCGCCAACCAGTGCCTGGGCATGATGCTGAGCCAGCAGGGCGATTTCGATGGCGCCGTGGCCGCCTTTGGCGATGCCGTGGGCCTGATCCCCGAAGCCCAGGCGGTGGGCGCGGTGCCGCTGATGGCGATGGCCGGCAATGCCGCGCTGGCCGCTGGCAAGCCGCAGGATGCCTTGACCTGGCTGGATCGCGCCACCGTGGTGCACGGCTTTGCCGACAATCTGGCCATGGCCGCGATCCAGGATGACCGCGCCCGCGCCCTGGTGGCGCTCAACCGCAACGCGGATGCCATGGCCGCACTCGCCAAGTCGCACGAACTCGCGCCGCAGAATGCCGAAGGCTGGCTGCTGTCGGCCACGCTCTATCGCCGCGACAAGAACCTCGCCGCCGCGCAGCACGATATCGAAGAGGCTGCACGTCTGTCCCCGCGCGATCCGGCGGTGGGCGTGGAAGCCGGCGTGATCGCCATGCTGGGCAACCGCGAGGATGCCGCAAAGCAATCATGGCAATCAGTGGTGGCGATGTCTCCCGCCAGCGACGAAGCCCGCGTGGCGCGTGGCTACCTTGAACAGATCGGCGCGGCCCCCACATCCAGTCCTGTTCCGCCCAAGCCGGGCCAGGATGAGGAAATTACCCGATGAAACTGTCCGTTCTCGATCTGGTGCCGGTGATCGAGGGCGGCACCATCCCCCAGGCCATGGCCGATGCCGCGCTGCTGGCCAAGGCCGCCGAAGAGGCCGGCTATCACCGTTATTGGGTGGCCGAACATCACGGCATGCCCGGCATTGCCGGTGCAGCGGTCTCGGTCGTGCTGGCCCATGTGGGGCACCACACCCAGACCATCCGGCTGGGCGCGGGCGGCATCATGCTGCCCAACCACAACCCGCTGGTGATTGCCGAACAGTTCGGCGCGCTCGATGCGCTCTATCCCGGCCGCATCGATCTGGGGCTGGGCCGCGCGCCCGGTGCCGACCAGCGCATCGTGCGCGCGCTGCGCAAGGATGTGAACCGCGCGGCCGAGGATTTCCCGGCCGACGTGGTGGAACTCCAGGCCCAGTTTGCCGGCGATGCGCGCCTGCCACTGGCTGCCACGCCCGGCCATGGCGCCCCGGTCGATCTGTGGATCCTGGGGTCGAGCCTGTTCGGCGCGCAACTGGCCGCCATGCTGGGCCTGCCCTATGCCTTTGCCAGCCACTTTGCGCCCGATCATCTCGACGGTGCGATCAAGCTCTATCGCGAGCGGTTCCAGCCTTCTGCCAGCCTCGAACAGCCCTATGTCATGGCGGCCATCAACGTGCTCTGCGCGCCCAGCGATGAAGAGGCGCAGTTCCTGGCGAGCAGCCAGGACCAGTCGTTCGTGCGGCTGCGCAGCGGCGATCCCGGGCGCCTGCCGCCGCCAATCGCCGGCTATCGCGAGACGCTGGCCGGCCCGCAACTGGCGACGCTCGACCATTTCCGGCAGGTGAGCGCGATCGGCAGCCCCGCCACGGTGCGTGCCGGGCTGGAAGCCTTTCAACACCGCACCGGCGCCGACGAGCTGATCGTGGCCGGCGCCACGTTCGATCCGGCCTTGCGCCGCCGCTCGCTCAGGCTCACCATGGAAGCGCTGACGCCGGCTGCGGCGAACACGTAAGGGGCAGATGAGGGCGATGGTGAGGCTTTCATGCCATCACCGTGCTGTTTCCACCCGGCCACGGCCGGGCAGCGGTTTTCAATTCAGGTTTCATTCGTTACCAACCAGCCAACGATAACGAAACGGCGGGCATATGAACCCGACCCGCCCGGGAATGCAGGAAGCGAACGCCATGGCGAGCACGATTGATCCCAATGCCCCAGTCACGCCCTCAGCCGGGGCAGGCGGGGGCGGGCCCGATGCCGAGCATCTGGTTTCAGCCCTGGCTGCGCGTCTGGCCGGCGCCTTGCTGCCTGGTGACGAGGCGGACTTTACCGGGGAGCGCCTGACCGAGGCGGCCCGCTTCACCCTGGCCACCGCCGCCCTGCGCCAGGGGCCTGATGCCGCCGTGGCGATCGAATCGATGGGCGGGCAGCGCGCGCTACGCATTGCCGTGATCAACGATGACATGCCGTTCCTGGTGGATTCGATCGCGGCGACGATCACCGCGCAGGGTCTGACCATCGAAAAGCTGCTGCACCCCGTGCTGGCGGTGCGGCGCGATCCGCATGGCGCGCTGATCGACCTGCCGGCCGGCGAGGCGATCGGCGAGCTGCGCGAATCGATGATCTATCTGGAAACCGAGCGCGCCGATGCCAAGGCCCGCCGCGAGCTGGCCGCCGCGCTGAGCGCGACGCTGGCCGATGTCCACGCCGCGGTGGCCGATTGGCCGCAGATGCAGGGCCTGATGCAGCATGATGCGCGCGGCCTGCCCGATTCCGAAGGCGCCGCGCTGCTGCGCTGGCTGGCCGATGGCATGTTGACCCAGCTGGGCCACGTCACCCGCCACCGCGATGGCACCGTGACCGAGGCGCTGGGCATCTGCCGCGCCACCGATGCCCCGCTCTTGTCCGATGCCTCTTATGCCCGCGCCTTTGCCTGGTTCGACAAGATCGGCACGCGCGGCGAAGACGCGGTACGCATCCCGCTGATCGTCAAGGCCAACCGCATTGCCCTGGTGCACCGCCAGGTGCCGCTCGACCTGTTCCTCGTGCCGGTGAGCGAAGGTGGCAGGATCACCGCGCTGTCGGTTCACGCCGGGGTATGGACCAGCTCTGCCCTGGCCGCCACGCCCGATCGCGTGCCGCGCATGCGCAGCCAGCTCGATACGCTGATGAAGAAGCTGGGCTTCGATCCGGCCGGCCACGCCGGCAAGGCGCTGGTCCACGCGCTGACGGCGCTGCCGCACGATCTGCTGATCAGCTTTTCCGATGCCGATCTGGAACGCATCGCCACCACCATGATGGTGCTGGTCGATCGCCCGCGCCCACGCCTGGCGCTGGTGCGCGCGCCGCTGGAGCGGCATCTCTATGCGTTTGTCTGGCAGCCGCGTGACAGCCAATCGACGCAAGTGCGTGAACAGGTCGCGCAGATGCTGGAGCAGGCCACCGGCGGCCAGGTGCTCGATTGGAGCCTGCAGGTGGAAGGCAGCACCCTGGCACTGACCCGCTTTGCGATCGACATGCGCGGCGAGGAAGACACCCTTGCCGACGACGGCGAAGGGATCGACGAAGCAGCGCTCGACGCCGCGTTCCAGACCCTGGTGCGCGGCTGGGAAGCGGCGGTGGAAGCCGAACTGGCCAAGACCGAGGAACCAACCCGCGCCGCCGCCATCGCCTCGCGCTATGCCACGGCGTTCCCGGTGGGCTATCGCGCCGGCTATGGCGCTGCCGAGGCCGCCGGCGATATCCGCGTTCTGCGCGCGCTGACCGCTGATGATGCGCCGCGCCGCGCCGTGCGGTTGCACCGGCTGAGCGGCGAATCGGCCCTGCGGCTCAAGCTCTACCAGCGCGAAGGTGCGATCGTGCTGTCCGATGCCGTGCCCGTGCTGGAAAACTTCGGCTTTCGTGCGCTCGAAGAAGTGCCCACCGCGCTCGACCATGGCAAGCTGGGCTTCATCCACGATTTCCTGGTTGCCCACCCCGCCGATACCACGCCCGAGGCGCTGCTGGCGCGCGCGACGGCGATCGAGGAATCGCTGGCCGCCGTGCTCAACGGCGTGGCCGAGGATGATGCGTTCAATCGCCTGATCGTGGCCGTGGGCCTGACCGCGACCGAGGCCAACTGGCTGCGCGCCTGGTATCGCTATCTGCGTCAGGCCGGCATGACCTTTGGCATCGCCACCGTGGTCGATGCGCTCAAGAACGCGCCTGACGTGACGCGCGGCCTCATCGGCTTCTTCCGCGCCCGCCACGATCCCGCCTTTGCCGGTGACCGCAAGCACGGCGGCGAAGCTGCCGCCGAGCAGATCCGCACGGGCCTGGGCCAGGTGGCTGCGATCAACGACGACCGCCTGCTGCGCAGCTTCCGCGCGCTGGTCGAGGCGATCCTGCGCACCAACGCCTTTGCCCCGGCGGCGGCCGAGGCCGTGGCTTTCAAGATCGATTCGGCGCTGGTGCCCGGCCTGCCCAAGCCGGTGCCGTGGCGCGAAATCTTTGTCTATTCGCCGCGGGTGGAAGGCATTCACCTGCGCGCCGGGCCGGTGGCGCGCGGTGGCCTGCGCTGGTCTGACCGCCGCGACGATTTCCGCACCGAAATCCTCGGCCTGATGAAGGCGCAGCGCGTGAAGAACGCGGTGATCGTGCCGACCGGGGCCAAGGGCGGCTTTTATCCCAAGCAGTTGCCCGATCCCGTGCGCGAGCGCGAAGCCTGGCTGGCCGAGGGCAAGGCGAGCTATCAGGTGTTCATCCGCACGCTGCTGTCGATCACCGACAACATCGTCGATGGCGCCGTGGTCCATCCCGAAGGCGTGCTGATCCGCGACGGCGAAGACCCCTATTTCGTGGTCGCCGCAGACAAGGGCACGGCGACGTTTTCCGACGTGGCCAATGCCATCGCGGCCGAGCGCAATTTCTGGCTGGACGATGCCTTCGCCAGCGGCGGTTCCAAGGGCTATGACCACAAGGCCATGGGCATTACCGCCAAGGGTGCCTGGCTGTCGGTCCAGCGCCACTTCCTGGAACTGGGCGTCGATGTGCAGACCGACCCGGTGCGCGTGGTGGGCGTGGGCGACATGTCGGGCGACGTGTTCGGCAACGGCATGCTCTTGTCCAAGTCGCTCAAGATCGTGGCGGCGTTCGATCATCGCCACGTGTTCCTCGATCCCGATCCCGATCCGGCCAAGAGCTGGGAAGAGCGCGCGCGCATGTTCGCGCTGCCCCGGTCGAGCTGGGACGATTATGACAAGAGCTTGATTTCCGAAGGCGGCGGGGTGTTCCCGCGCAGCCTCAAGGCGATCCCGCTCAGCCCGCAGGTCCAGGCGATCCTGGGCGTGGCGGTGGATGAACTCGATCCCGACACGCTGATCGCGCTGATCCTCCAGGCGCCGGTCGACCTGCTGTGGTTTGGCGGCATCGGCACCTATCTCAAGGCGTCGAGCGAGGCCAACGTCAACGTCGGCGATCCGGCCAACGATGCCTATCGCATTTCGGCCAATGAAGTGCGCGCGCGGGTGATCGGCGAAGGCGCCAACCTGGGCATGACCCAGGCCGCGCGCATCGAATATGCCCTGCACGGCGGCCGCGTGAACACCGACTTCATCGACAATTCGGCCGGCGTCGATTGTTCGGACAACGAGGTCAACATCAAGATCGCGCTGGCCAGTGCCAAGCGCGCCGGCCGCCTGGACGAGGATGGCCGCGTCGCCCTGCTCTCCAGCATGACCGACGCGGTGGCCCACCTCGTGCTGGAAGACAACCGCCTGCAGGCGCTGGGCCTGTCCATCGCCGAGCGGGGCGGCACGCAGGCCGTGCCGGCGCTGACCCGGCTGATCGACGTCCTGGAAGAAAGCGGCGATCTCGATCGCAAGACCGAAGGGCTGGCGCCGTCGGATGACTATGCCCGCCGCGCCGCGGCCGGCATGGGGCTGACCCGACCCGAACTGGCCGTGCTGGTCTCCTCGACCAAGCTGGTCTTGCAGCGCGCGCTGGAAGAAAGCCCGGTGGTGGACGATCCGGTGCTGGAAGAAGAACTGCTCGGCGCCTTCCCCGCCGCGATGCGCGAGACGTTCGAGACCGATATCGTGCACCACCGCCTGCGCCGCGAAATCATCGCGACCAAGCTGGCCAACCGCATCGTCAACCGGCTTGGCCCGGTGCACCCGTTCGAGCTGGCCGAAGAAGAAGGGATGACCCTGGCGCAGGTGGCCGCCGCGTTCGTGGCGGCAGAGCGCCTGCTCGGGCTGGCGGAAACCTGGGCGCTGCTCGATACCGCGCCGATGGGCGAGGCGTTGCGCCTGTCGCTGTTCGAACGCACCGCACAGGCGCTGCGTGGCCACATCGCCGATGTGCTGCGCTCGTGCCATGGCACGCTCAAGCCCGACGCCTTGATCGAGGATTTGTGCGGCGGGGTTGGACGGCTGTCGCATACCACGGCCGAGTTGCTGCGCGGCGAAGCGCAGGCGCAGGCCCGCCGGCTAGGCCAGGAACTGACCGATGCGGGCACGCCGCAGGACGTGGCCGAACGCGTGGTGCATCTGTTTGACCTGGACGGCGCCATCGGCCTGGCGCACCTGGCCGACGAACTGGATGTGGATGCCGTGGTGCTGACCGGCGCCTTTGCCGATCTGGGGGCTAACCTCGGGATCGACTGGGCCCAGCAGACGGCCGCGCGGATGAACCCGTCCGATCCGTGGGAGCGCCTGCTGGTGGCTGGCCTTGCCCGCGATTTCCAGCAGATGCGCATGGAATTCCTGCGCCGCATGGGCGGCAGCAATCCCGATGCCAGCGCACATCAGTGGCTCAAGGCCAAGGCCGATCCCGTGCGCCAGCTGCGCAGCCTGATCGCCCGCGCCCAGGCAACCGCAGCGGTAACCCCGGCCATGCTGGCCCAGATCGCCAGCCAGGCGCGCAGCCTGCTGCTGCGTTGAATGACGTAAATTAATGGTGCGGCGCGCTTGACGCGCCGCACCATTTGTCCACAACCCTCCTCCCCACGCGAGAGGAGGACTTCATGGGTACATTCGAGGCCGGTTTTGCAGATGTGGTGATCGTCGGCGCAGGCCATGGCGGCGCGCAGGCGGCCATTGCCCTGCGGCAGAACGGCTTTGAGGGATCGATCCTGGTGATCGGTCGCGAGCCCGAATTGCCCTATGAACGCCCCCCGCTGTCCAAGGAATACCTGGCCCGCGACAAGACGTTCGAGCGGATCATGATCCGCCCTGGCGCCTTTTGGCAGGACAAGGGCGTGGAAATGGCGCTGGGCCACGAAGTGGTCGCAGTCGATCCCGATGCGCGCAGCCTGCGCACCGCCGATGGCGCCACGCTCAGCTATGGCAACCTGATCTGGGCCACCGGCGGCGACGCGCGGCGTCTTTCCTGCGCCGGGCACGATCTGGCCGGCGTGCACGGCGTGCGCACCCGCGCCGATGCCGATCGCCTGATGGCCGAGCTCGACGCCGGGGCCAAGCGCGCCGTGGTGATCGGCGGCGGCTATATCGGGCTGGAAGCAGCCGCGGTGCTGACCAAGCTGGGCTGCCATGTCACCCTGCTGGAAGCCTTGCCGCGCGTGCTGGCGCGCGTGGCCGGAGAGGCGCTGTCCACCTTCTATCAGGACGAGCACCGCGCCCATGGCGTTGACCTGCGCACCGAAGTGGCGGTCGATTGCCTGGAAGGCGATGGCACCAAGGTAACCGGCGTGCGCCTGGCCGATGGCCATGTGCTGCCAGCCGACTTGGTGATCGTGGGCATCGGCATCATTCCCCAGGTCGGCCCGCTGCTGGCCGCTGGCGCCGTCGGTGGCAACGGGGTGGACGTGGACGAATATTGCCGCACGTCGCTGCCGCATATCTATGCGATCGGCGATTGCGCCGCCCATGCCAACGATTTTGCCGATGGCGCGGTGATCCGCCTGGAATCGGTGCAGAATGCCAACGACCAGGCGACCACGGCCGCCAAGGCGATCTGCGGCACGCTGGTGCCCTACAAGGCCACGCCGTGGTTCTGGTCCAACCAGTATGACTTGCGCCTGCAGACCGTGGGCCTGTCGACCGGCCACGACCTTGCCGTGCTGCGCGGCGATCCGGCTACGCGCAGCTTTTCAGTGGTCTATCTCAAGCAGGGCAAGGTGATCGCGCTCGATTGCGTGAACATGGTCAAGGACTATGTCCAGGGCAAGAAGCTGGTCGAAGCGCGTTCGCAGATCGCGGCAGAGCGACTGGCCGATGCCAGCGTGCCGCTCAAGGACATGCTATAAGAACGTCATTCACACGAAGCCACGAAGGCACAAAGAGAAACTGTGGTTTCCTTGGTGGCTTCGTGGCTTTGGGTAAAAGATTTTACGGTCAGGCCAGCCCGGTCAGCGCCTTGAGATCGGCTTCGGGGCGGGCGCCATAGTGCGAGATGATCTCGGCTGCGCAGACCGCGCCCAGGCGCAGGCTTTCAGCGAGCGGCAGCCCGCGCACGTGGCCATAGAGGAACCCGGCGGCAAACAGATCGCCAGCGCCTGTGGTATCGACCACCTTGTCGATCGGCTGGGCCGAAACATGGGCTTCCTCGCCGGCGTGGCAGGCATGGGCGCCCTGCGCCCCGCGCGTGACGACCAGCGTGGGCACCTTGCCGCTGAGCGCGGCCATGCCATCGTGAAAGTCGTCATGCCCGGTCAGCGCGGCCAGTTCGTGCTCGTTGGCGAACAGGATATCGATCATGCCATCGGCGATCAGGGCGCGGAAATCATCACCGTGGCGCGAGATGACAAAGGCATCGGACAGGGTGAAGGCCACCTGCGTGCCGGCGGCGCGCGCGGCGGCGATGGCCTTGCGCATGGCGGCGCGGGGCTCTTCCGGGTCCCACAGATAGCCTTCGAGATAGAGCACGCCCGATGCAGCGATGACGCCTTCATCCAGCGCGGCCGCCGGCAGGAACTGCGAAGCGCCCAGGAACGTGTTCATCGTGCGCTGGCCATCGGGCGTCACGAAAATCAGGCACTGCGCCGTGGGCGGATCACCCGCACGTGCAGCCGTATCGAAGGCGATCTTGCCGGCGCGGATATCGTGGGCAAAGACCCGGCCGAACTGGTCATCGGCCACCTGGCCGATGAACGCGCACGAGGCGCCCAGCGCGGCGAGGCCGGCCAGCGTATTGGCGGCCGAACCGCCAGAGATTTCGCGCGCCGGGCCCATCGCGGCATAGAGCGCGGCAGCGCGTTCGGCGTCGACCAGGGTCATCCCGCCCTTGGCCAGGCCCAGTTCGGCAATCGCATCGTCGGTGGCAGGGGCCATGACGTCGACGATGGCATTGCCGATGGCAATGACGTCAAAACGGCGCGCTACGGCGGGTTGGGCGGCGGAAGTGTCGGCCATGGTCTCTTTCGCAACGAATGGGGAAGGCAATAACCCTGCCGCCTACCCGCAGCGTCGGCCGGCCGCAAGGCTGCATGCGTTGGCTTGCATCCGCGCCCGCGCCGCGCCATCACCGCGCCATGTTACGCCCTGCTCCGGTCGCCGCCCTGCCCAGCCCTTTCGCGAACGCTTCCGCCCGCCCTGCGTGGCGGGCATGGATGGCCGCCGCCATCGGCGCGGCGCTGTTGGCCG
>NZ_APCQ01000013.1:0-5044 GCF_000410615.1 Novosphingobium sp. B-7
CGGGGCCAGCCTGGAACAGGCGGTGGACCGCGCCCGCGCCTTTGTCCGCGCGGCGCTGCTGGCCGCACCCGGGCTTGGCGCCGGGCACGGCCCGATGGGCCATCACGCGGTGCGGATTTAGGTTACTCGCAACCGCAGTCGAGGTCGTAGAACTTGACGATCTCGTTCCAGGCTTCCTCGGCGGTTTCCACCGGCTTGAACAGGTCGAGATCCTCGAAGTTGATCACGCCTTCCTCGGCAATGGCGCGGAAGTTGATCACCTTGTTCCAGTAATCAGCCCCGAACAGCAGCACGGGAATCGGCTTCATCTTGCCGGTCTGGATGAGGGTAAGCAGTTCGAAGAATTCATCGAACGTGCCAAAGCCGCCGGGGAACACCGCCACGGCGCGCGCACGCATCAGGAAGTGCATCTTGCGCAGCGCGAAATAGTGGAACTGGAACGAGAGGTGCGGCGTCACATAGGGGTTGGGCGCCTGTTCGTGCGGCAGCACGATGTTGAGGCCGATCGAATCCGCCCCCACGTCCACCGCGCCGCGGTTGGCCGCTTCCATGATCGACGGGCCCCCGCCCGAGCAGACCACGAACTGGCGCTTGCCTTCTTCCACGACGCCGCAGGTCGAAGCGTAGCGCGCCAGCTTGCGCGCCTCTTCATAATACTTGGCCTTGCTGGCCAGCCGCTCGACCACGGCCTTGCGTTCGGGCGTGGTGGCCGTCGCCAGCGCGGCATCGACCGCTTCGGGCGCGGGAATGCGGGCGGAGCCGTAGATCACCAGGGTAGAGCCGATATCGGCCTCTTCCAGCAGCATTTCTGCCTTGAGCAGTTCCAGCTGAAAGCGCACCGGGCGCAGTTCCTCGCGCAACAGGAAGTCGGTATCGCCAAACGCGAGGCGATAGGCCGGGTCCTGCTGCTGGGGGGTGGTCTTGGGGTGGCTTTGCGCGAACCCGGCTTCCTGCTCGGCCTTGTAGAACTTACGATTGACGAGCTGGTTGTTGATTTCTTCTTCGGTCATTTGCCGCAAAGTGGGCGTGCGCGGCGTGGTTGGCAAGCCCATCCGCGTTTGTTTCGGTGGGTTGCTTGGGCCCCTGGAAACCACGTTCGGGCAAACCATGTTCTGGCAAACCAGGGTGGGGGCGGCCAGGCCAGCCCCCAAGGCCGCCTGGTTCAGGTCAGCGCGCCCACCAGCATCTGCAGCGCCGCGCCAAAGTATTCCGGTGCCAGGCCCAGCGGCGGGCGCGTGCCGATCAGCTTGCTGGCGATTGCCGCGCCGCCGTTCGACACGGCAAACGAGGCGCGCTCCCCGGTATTGAGATCGATCCACGCCGGGATCGGCTGCCCCTGCGCCAGGCATTGCCGCCAGAAATTGGCCACCGGCTGGACCAGGCTGGCGCGATGGCCGGCAAGCGCGAACAGCGGCACGCGGATGGCGTCAAAGCCAAAGCGCGGATCGTGGCCGGGGGCCGGGGCAAAGCGGCCCGGGCCGGCCACCTCCACCCAGTCGGCTGGCAGGCCATATTGGCCAAAGCGCGCCTGCGACACGATCGCCGTGGCATCATCGGCCAGCGCCTGCCACACGCCCGGCCCATCCCATTCGGCAAAGCTCGTGAAGGCAGGCCAGATGAAATAGGATGGATTGACGATGACGCGCCCATTGGCCTGGAAGCCTTCCAGTCCGGGCAACAGCAGCTTCATGCCAAAGCGGTCGACGACCAGGCGCTGGCGGATGGCGGCGCGGATCGCGGCAGAGCGCGTGCGCCATTCCCCCACGCCCCAGCGCTGCCCGGCGCGCTGCAACGCCCAGGCGATCATGATATCGCCATCGGCCGCGTTGTTGCGATCGGGCACGTGGTCAGGATTTGACGGATCGTACCGCCACGCGTGCAGGGCCACGTCGCTGCGCAGCAGGTTGTCGTTGGTCCAGTCCGCGATCAGCTCGAACGTGGCACGGTCGCCGGCCTCCAGGGCCAGGACCAAGCCATAGCTTTGCCCTTCGCTGTGGCTGATCCCGCCGTTCTGCGGATCGACGATCCGGCCCGAGGGATCGAGAAAGCGGGCCTTGAACGTTTCCCAATCGCCGTTGCTGGCCATGGCCTTGCTCTGTCGCCCCGGGGCGCAGGCGGCGGTCAGTGCCACCAGCAACCCGAACCCGAACCCGCGCCGATCAATTCCTTCACTCTGCCCGGCGCCGGCCGGGCGCTTCATCCGATCAGCGGCCATGTCTGATTGCAAGCGTATGTCCCTTCCATTCGGCCGTGGTCGTCAGGGCAATGCTGCTGCCCATCATGCGGAACCAGGTATCATAGGTGCCCTCCATCAAGGGCGGCAGCAGTGCTTTCCACGGCTCGGCGATCTCGGCCTCGGTTTCGGGATAGAGGCCGTCCTGGCGCACCACGATGGCGCTGTCTTCCACCGTCACCACGGCGCTGCCCCAGCCCAGCGTGGCCCACAGCGCATTGATGCGCGTGGTCATCGTGCCCAGGTCTTCCACGTCATCGAGCGGCACCACCGCGGCGATCCGCTTGCCCACCGCGGCATAGAAGCCATGGCTCTGCTCTTCGGTCGCCGCGCTCGATAGCTCGCGCGCGATCATGGCCACCAGAAAGCTGGCACCGGCCGGTGGCGAAGCTCGGAACGCGCTGGACACGCGCGGTGTCTTCGGGTCCTCAAACATTATTTGGTCGCTCCCAAACTCTGGCGGATGCCGATGGTCGAGCGAAGCTCGTCATAGCTGCCAAAGGTATTGTAACTGGCCTCGCCCCCGATGCGGGTCGACGGGCTGATCTGGTAATAGACCGATCCTTCGGCCGAGAGCGCGAAGCCGGTCTTGCTGAGGCTGTCATACCGCGCGCGCACGTCGCTATCCTGGGCCTTGAGCGCGTTGAGCTGGGCCTGCAGCGGATCGTTGGTGGGATAGAGCGCGGCGTCTTTCTGGTTATAGCTCTGATAGCCAGGGGTAACCGCGGCACGCACGGCCAGTTGGTCCTTGTCCAGGGCATAGCGCACCGGAAAGCTGACCGAGAGGAAGCTTTGCGGGCTGAAATAGCCACCGTGGCCATAGGTGAAGTAGTTCTGCGGGTTGTCGTACGACTGGTAGTTGACGTTGATCCCGCTGGTCAGCGACGAATGCTCGGTGCGATAGACCCGCAGATAGCCGCCCACGTTGGCTTCCACGCCATGGTTCTTGCGCACGTTGATGCCGTTGTAGCGGTTGTAGGCAACCGTGCCGTAGGCGCCGCTGCCGTTGCGATCGACCGACAGTCCGGCGCCGCCGCCCAGCCGCATGACATGGCCCCAGGTCTGCCCCGTGACCGGATCGCGCGTGCCGGCATAGGCGATCACGCTGTCGGTTACCGGGCGGCGTTCCACCCAGGCCTGCGCCTGCACGCCATTGCCCAGGCCCGGCGTGACGCCAGCGTGGAACGAGACCTGCGTCTTGCCCATGCCCAGCGGCGTCGTGCCGACATCGGCATGAACCACACTGCTGTCATAGCCCACGCTCAGCCCCACGCCCGAACGGTGCTGGGTATCGGCCTGGACCAGGGCAGAGGCTTTTTGCGCCACGATGGCCTGCGCCTCGATCGTGGCATTGGTGCCAAAGCGCGCCAAGCCCGATCCGGTCGGTCGGCCGGAATCGAGCACCACCGCTTCGGCGCGGGCATGCACGCGCCCACCGGCGAGCCCGGTGGAAATCTCGGCAGAGCCGCGCAGGTCGCTCAATTGCGAAAGCCCGGTCTCGCCCTTGCGCTCGCGATACGAGGTGCCAAGATCGACCCGCGGCCCGCTTTCGCGGGTGAGCGAAGCGATATCGCCCGAAATCTTGGCCATGACCGGATCGACCGGGCCACCGCCCGCCAGTGGCGCGGCCGCATCACCGAACGGCGAGGAGCCGGCAGGCGCGGGCGCCGTGCCAAAGCCCTGCCCGCCAAAGGCCGGGCTTGGCAGCGCGCCATAAGTGCCCTGCGCCGGATAGGCCGGTTGCGACGGATAGGTGTTCTGGGCCGGGTAGGAATTCTGGGCCTGATAGGAATTCTGGGCGGCCGGCGTGGCATAACCACCACCCGCACCATCCATGACCGAGCCACCGTTCTGCGCCACCGGCGTGGCATAGGCGGGCGTGTTGCCATAGGATGGGGCGCAGCATAGCTGGCGGGTGCGGCATAGGCCGGGGGCGCGCCGAAGCCGTTGTTCATCGGCACCATCTGCGCGCTGGGCAGGCGCGTGCCGCTGCCCAGGGCAAAGGGATTGATCTGCGGCTGGGCCTGCATCGCCGGCTGATCGCGGAACGGATTGCCCGTGCCCACGCCCATCGGATCGGCGGCAAAAGGATTGCCACCAAAGGCATCGATGCCGTTGCTGCCGCTTTGCCGCGAATAGAGCGCGCGCGCTTCCTTGAGCAGGCGCACCGCCGCGCTGCGATCGCCGCGCGCCTGGGCCACCTGGGCCAGGGTCATGCGCACCTGGTAATCCTGCGGGAAGGCCTGCAACGCGCGATTAGCCGCGCTTTGCGACAGTTCCTTGTCGCCGGCGGCCTGGGCGGTCTGCGCCAGGCCGAGCAGGGCATCGCGGTTGCGCCCGTCACGCGTCAGCACGATCTGAAAGGTCTGCGCCGCGCGCGCGGCCATGCCGCCCGATTGATAGAGCCGGGCCAGCGCCGCCATGATTTCCAGGTTGTCGGGCGCAGCACCCCAGGCGCCGCGCAGCACGTCAAACGCCTGGGCAAACTGGCCATTGAGGCGCAGGCGATCGGCCTGGCCCACTGCCAGCCCGGCCGACATGCGCGCCAGCGTGCGCTGGCCTTCGGGCGAAGTATTGCCCAGCGCCGCCGCCTTTTGCAGGGCCGCACGGGCCAGGTCGTCGCGACCGGTCTTGGCCAACACGCGCACCACCGCGTCATAGCCGTCGAGATCGGCGATATCGCCGCTCATCGCCGCCTGGGCATATTGCCCGGCGCCCACGCCATCGCCCAGGTCATAGAGCGCGCTGGCAATCGCGGCGCGGCGTGCGGCGGGCAGCGTCTTGATCGCGCCCAGCTGGCGCAGCGCCGCC
>NZ_APCQ01000014.1:0-18046 GCF_000410615.1 Novosphingobium sp. B-7
TTTTATTCCCGGTGTTCTCACGCCTTCGGTCGCATGCCCGTCGGGCAGGTGTTCGACGATTATGAATCGCTTCGCATCGACGTGAACGGCGAACCTTGCGGCCAGGGTATCGAGACCGGCATCGTCACCCACGAATCCGCCGCGCTCTATTGGGAGCGGGTCCGTGCCCACGGATACCTCGATTTCGCGATGATCCTCTATTATTCATGGACGATTCTCGAACAGCACCCGTTCGTCGGACGCGGCATCGCGAGCCGTTTTGCGTGGCTGCTGATCGACGAATTCCAGGACACCACAGACATCCAGATCGCCATCTTCGGCGCGCTCCGGCATTTCCTCCACACCAGTTTCTTTCTCGTCGGTGACCAGAACCAGTCGATCATGCGCTTCGCCGGCGCTCGCCCCGAACTCGCCGAACAGTTCGGCGATCAGATCGACGCGCACCGCGACACTGCCCTTACCGGCAACTTCCGATGCGGGCCGGCGATAGTCAGCACTGCATCAACACTTATTCCGACCGTACCAAGGATGCAGTCGGCGGGCGATGCAGCCCAGCTCGCGGCGCAAGTGAACTACGTCCATGTAGGCCGACCGATCGACGCCATTACCGATCATTTCCTGCCCGCCCTGCAGGATGCCGGCATCACGCTCGGCAAAGCCGCGATCCTTGCGCCATGGTGGACGCATCTCATCCCTGTCGCCCGCGCCCTCCGCGAATTCGACGTCCCGGTCTTCGGTCCGGGCGCGCGCCCATATAGGCGTCGGCGTCTGATTGCCGGACTTGCCGAGCAACTTGGAGCTTGCGCCGAGGCCGGCAATTACCTCGGACTTCCGGGTGTCGAGCGGGCACTGTTTCGGCTCATCGGTGATCTCACCGGGAACTCCCGCTACGACATGTTCAGCTATCAGGGGCGTCGCGTGGCGCTCGGCCTTATCTATCTCGCTCGTGAACTTGCCGACCAGCATCCCGGCGGCGTCGCTTGGCTGCGGGCCATCGCCCGCGAGGCTGGTGGCTATCTCGAACGCGAGGAATGGTTGCCAGGCAGCGCCAAACAACCGCTGATCGATTCCGCCGAAGAAATGTTGTCCGACATGCAGTCCAGCAAGGTCGATCTCGCGAATCTGCTGATCGCCGATATGGGCCTATTCGCCAATCCCGAGCATGCGCTCAAGCTGATCACGCTGCACAATTCCAAGGGGCGCGAATTCGATGGCGTTGCTCTGATCTGTATGAATAATGGCAGTATCCCGCATTTCTCGACATCGACGCAGGAGGCATATGACGAGTCTCGGCGACTATTCTACGTCGGCCTTACCCGCGCCAAGCGTGTCCTCGTCGTAGCGTCTGATCAATCTCACTGGAAGAACACTCCGACCCCGTTTATCGCGGAGGCTGGCCTTGGATAAGCGCTTGGTCGAACGGCGGCCCAGTCGCGATAGCAGCCGGTCTGCACTTGAGGAGCGAAAATCGGTGGCTGAATGACCGACTAGGGTCGCAAGTCGACGGCCGAGCCTAACTGTCGGAACGTTAGATGGCTGACCCTCGCATTTCACAACCTGCCGTTCAGGAGCGTCCCGACAGGACGAACAACTAATTTACTGTATTGCCATGAGAATCTGCTGTTTGACGCCCATCCCATCTCGCTCTTTCTCTGCGAAGACGTAAACTCCCTGACCCTCGCTTGCGTTTTGCCAAAGCGCACCAATTGCCCGCTTCGCGGTTGAATCTGCAACCAAGTGATCGCCTTTGTACTCGACGACGAGCAACCGGCCGTCCTTCAGCTTGGCTACAAAATCAGGATACGTGCGGCCGCTAGCCAATGGGAGCCAAAACGCATCAGGATGTTTGGCGACGTTCCTAACCCAAAACTCGACGTCTCCAATGCTATCGAGTTGCTGAGCAGCTTTAAACTCGTCGCCCTCGGCGCCATCATCACCCTTGCCGTCGAACCGGGGAACGCGGTCCCATCCAAGGAAATGCTTGGTGAACCGATACTTGGTCCCCCGATAGCAGGGTACGCCTACAAACATTGTATCGTGGAACCGGAACCCGTTTTCAAACGATAGCTCTGGCCTGGCTTCTGGCGCGAAAAGGCACTTCTGGTACACGCCGTTGCGTACTTCGGCCCGAATTGCAGCGAGCTTATCGCGCAGCTTGCGCGCTAGGATGAAGCGGCAGCGCATGAGTGTGGCGAGCGGGATAGCGCGCGGCCCGCTGAGGTGGGCGACTACGTCGCTCAGCCAGACGATCATTTCACCGTGGCCGATCGCGCTATCCGCCTGCCGCACCTGCCGCGCGAGCAGATTGACGAGGCCCCCCGCGGTCCAGCCATCGACCGGCACCTCGAGCATCAGCTGATCGGTCTGATCGCTGTGCCGCACCAACAGGTTGTCGCCATCGAGGTCGATCTCGAAGGCCTCGGACGTGTCGCGCACGTCGAATTCAGCCTTGCTGAGCTGGGCGGAATGGTCCGCCAGCGACCACTCGAAATACTCGCCGAGCACATCGGTGTCAGCGAATACCAGCTCACCTTGCACCGCGGCCATCAAGCGCGGGATGACGAACTCCGCGCCCTTTTCGGCGGGTGAGGCGTTGTGTGCGTGCTCCAGCTCGTGCTGGGCAATGGCTTCTCGCACCACGTTTGCCGCCTTCTCGGGCAACGCGGCATAGATCACGTCCTTTTCCGCCTGCCTTAGAAAGCCAGTGACGGTGATGACCGGCGCGGCACCTGGTGCTGCCTCGATCTTCACCTTGTCCGGCGCCGCAGCCTTCACGGCAGCGAGCACATCCGGCGCGGCGTCGACCTCGATCCGGGCGGTAGGCTTGGGGCGGCGCTTCTCACCCCAAAGACCCTCGTCGAGCGACCCCTGTTCCGCCTCGATATTGGCCTCGGCTTCGCTCTCTTCGAAGCCCATCTCCACCAACCGGTCGCGAAGGGTGTTTGCGGCCTCGGCGAAGCTCTTGGAGACAAGGTTGGCGTAGGCTTTGTTCAGCACGGGAGCCTTGCGCCGCGTGGCGTAGGGCATGCGCAGCACTCGGCCGAGCAGCTGCTCCGCATCGGTCGAACTCTTGATGTTGGCAACCGAGCAGAAGACGTAGGCGAAGGAACAGTCCCAGCCTTCCTTCAGCGCCTCCACCGTAATGACATATTCGATTGCGCAATCGGGCTTGAACAGGTCGATCCCGTCGAGATCGCGCTGGTCGCCGGTGGCGACAGCAATCGCTTTGGGGTCGATATGGTGCGTGTCGATCAGGTGCTGGCGCAGCACGTCGACGGTCACCTCGCGGCTCCTGTCCTCTGCCTGGAACAGCACGATCGGGCGGATGTAGTTCGCGCGGTCCTTGGCAGCTTCCTCGGCCAGTTCGGCACGCTTCAGGATCGCACCGGTGACCGCGTTCTCCCAGGTCTCATGCTCCTCAAGCCGCACTGGCAGCTTGATCATCTCCGCATCCTTCAGCTCCATCGCGCTGACCGAATGGAGGATGTTGCTCTTCTTGTGCGGCGTGGCGGTAAATTCCACGATGGCGCAGGGGTTCACCCGCGCCTGCATCTCGCGCGAAAGGCCCGTCACCGCCTTGTGCGCTTCGTCCACGATCATCAGTGGCTGACGCAGGTGGCAAAGGTTGGCGAAGCTGAAACGGATGTCGTCGGGGTGCCCGCCGGTTTCCTTGACCTCACTCTCGCTCAGCGTTTCCAGCCCCGGCATCCGCTTGGGCACATCGGCAAAGACGGGAGCAAGATTCTCGTCGTGCTTGTAGACCTTGCGCCCTTCGGTGTTGTCCACCCGCAGAGTTTGCAGCGTGCCGACGACCACGCAGCAGTTGGCGTCTAGATCCTGCTTCGTCAGACGCCGGAAATCGCCGATGTCGAACACGCGCACCCGCCCGCCGAATTGGTCGTCCAGCGCACGGCGATAGGGGTGCTTCGGGTCGTTCAGC
Source organism: Novosphingobium sp. B-7 (assembly GCF_000410615.1). Lineage (NCBI taxonomy): Bacteria > Pseudomonadati > Pseudomonadota > Alphaproteobacteria > Sphingomonadales > Sphingomonadaceae > Novosphingobium > Novosphingobium sp. B-7. The sequence goes on from NZ_APCQ01000014.1 coordinate 3,941, forward strand.
GCATCAACGGTCTGGGTGCGGATCATGTTGGTGGGCACCAGCCACAGGACGAGGGGGAAGTCCCGCTCGATCCAGGCATCCTTGGCAACGCCGATGGCGTGCGCGCCCAGCAGTGTCTTGCCGCCGCCGGTTGGCAGCCGCAGGCAGACATAGGGCATCTCTTCCTGCCCGAGCAGCGGCTCATACTTGCCGCCATAGCCGCGCAGACGCTTCGCCTGTTCTGGCGCTGAGGTGATCGCCTCATAGGCGCCCTTCGGCCCGTGCAGCCGTGCTTCCTCGAAGAAGCGGCGCAACACGGCCAGCGTGTCGGTCTGATATTGCTTGAGCTGCATCAGCGGGCCCTCACGTCATAGGGGGTCTGCTTGAACACGATGCCCTCGGCCTTCAGCGTTTCGGGCGAAAGTCGGCAGGCCTCACCATAGACCGTCATCGGCCCGGCAAACTCGCCGGCAGACGCGCGGATCATGCCCAGCGTCTTGCGGGTGAGCACATTGCCGCCCGATACGCTCTTGTCGCCCAGTATGCCGTTGTAGAGCAGCGCCAGCCCGTTGCCGTCGTGGTGCCCGAGGAACGGGCCGTTGCCCGGCACCGTCATCGGCGTGCCTGTTTCGGCAAACCAGATATGCGCGGCGAGCGGGGCGAAGGCCACGCCCGGATTGATCGCGCCATCTTCATCGAACACCGCTTCGCCAAGCCGGTAGAAGGCAAACCCTCCGCCGCCCTGCCACCCCACGGATTGCGATATGCCGCCCTGTTCGCCCTCAATCACCTTTTTGAGGCGCGGTGCACAGTGCGTGACAGCATGATCACCCATTTCTACGCCGATCCAGCGTCGGCCCATCTTCTGCGCGACTGCGGCAGTTGTGCCTGAACCCAGAAACGAGTCGAGTACGAGATCGCCGGGGTTGGAGGCGATGTGGAGAATGCGTTCGAGAAGGCGTTCAGGCTTGGGGGTTCCAAAACTGACATCGGCACCGAACAACGCATTGCATTCCTTTTTGCTTTCGTCCGTGTGGCCCACTTCGGTGTGAGGCCACCACGTCCAGGGAACCAAGCCTTCAACCTCGGAAAGATACCGAATCACGCTCGGCTGTGCCTTGCCATCTTTCCCCCAATAGATTCGGTCGCGTGCTTTCAGCTTCTCGAACTCCGGCTCCACCATCGACCAGCAACGGCCCTCCGGCGGACGATGCTGCGTGCCGTTCGGCGATGTGATTACATACATCTGGTTGGGTCGGAATCCTTGCGCAGTCATTGGGAGGCCGCGCCAACGTTTAGTCGGATCTGTTTCCTTCGGATTGCTTGGGTTCTTGTAGATTTTGGCCTGTTGCTCATCGAGGGGAATGCGATTCCGCGATGCTTTGAAAGCTTCCGGAGACTTAGCGTACACGAACATGTACTCGTGGACGTCACCAATCGCTTCTCGATTTTCGCGCGAATACCGCTTCTGCCAAACATTCGACGCGATGAAGTTCCGCCGACCGAACACTTCGTCCATGATGACCTTGAGGTAGTGCCCTTCGTTGTCGTCGATTGACACCCAAATGCTGCCGTCCTCCGCCAGCAGTTCGCGCAGCAGCACCAAGCGCGGCCAGATCATCGCCAACCACTGGCTGTGCTCCAGATTGTCGTCGTAATGATCGAAGGCGCTGCGCGTATTATAGGGCGGGTCGATGTAGATGCATTTCACCTGCCCGCGATAATAGGGCAGCAGGCTCTTCAGTGCCTCAAGATTATCGCCTTGGATGAGCATGTTTCCGCCACCCTCGGCCGGATCATCACAGCCGAATGATAGTTCGGTGTCGCGCTCAAGCAGGCGATACGCCACGGCCTCAGCGCGCTTCACGTCCTTTTCGCGCGTCAGCCACGACAATGTCGGCATCTATTCTTGCTCCCTGTTGAACCACTCAAGGCATTACCGACGGTATGCCCGCAGAGCAAATCGTGAGCGGGTTTTCGCCGGGCATTGATCGGAAACCAATCGGATTTCTCCCTGCGGGCAGCAGCCCGCAGCTTCGGCCTGACGGCCGGGAGGGAAGGGGGGTGGGAAGAGAGTGATCGAACAAGGGGTTCGGTCGCAATCGATCCACCTAGGAGAACGTCCATGAACATCGGTGAAATCCGCAAGAACGCCAACGGCCAGCTGATCGGCTCTGTCGAAACGCTCACCATCACCCGCACCATCGGCCTGCGGCCGGTGACCTCCAGCAACCCCCGCGCGCCCCGCTTCGAGATCGTCGCGCTCAACGACCAGCGCCGCTGGGTGATCGTCGGTGCGCTCTTCGAGCTCTCCTCGAACGCGACCGGCGAGAGCTTCTACCAGGGCAAGATCGACGATCCGTCGATGGCGCAGCCGCTATACATCGCCGCGTTCCCGCGCGAAGATGGCACGATGGCGATCGCCTGGCAGCGTCCGCGCCGCCGGAACACCCAGCTCGGTTCGGCCGAATACGGCGAGAGCGACATGTTCCCGGCTGACGATGCCGGTGGCAGCGACCGCAGCGAAGAACAGGCTGGCGACGGTCTGGGCGAGAGCACCGCGACCCCGCCTGCCAAGCGCGGCCGGGTGGGCGCCAAGGACGGCGCCGAACACGAAGGCGCGCTGCCGCCCCTCGTCGACGCCTGATCGGCAAGTCCAACTCCAACCGGCGGGGACCCCAAGCGGGTCCCCGTCCACGTGCAAAGGCCGCGGATAAGCCCCCGCGCGGCCTGAGGCGGAACGCCGGCACTGCCCCCCGCCCGGCGTTCCGCCTCTTCATTTGCATGGGGAATTCCGGAGAACCACAATGCTGACGATGAGCGAACGCTTCGCCTTCACCACCCGGCGCCACCACGCCTTTGCCAGCACCGGCAACGCTTACGACGCGGTGCAGTGCGACGAGGCCATCCGCACCGGCGACACGCTGGTCGTGCTTGCAGAGGAGGTGGTCGGCGTCGCTATGACCTGGCCGTTCGCGGTCACGCAGGCGCACGGGAATCTCCATGCCCTGTCCGCGCCGCGCGAGGGCGAGACGCTCGCAGATCTCGCCCGCTCGCTCCACGTCAGCGTCGCCGACTTCGAACACGCCGCCGAAATCGCCCGGCGTTTCGGATTTCCGCTCGACCCGCAGATCGAGGCGCTGCTCGCGCGCCCGACGGGCTGAACTGGTGTGCTTCAGAGCGGTAGTATCGACTGCTTGGGCGAGGGTGCACTGACGGGAGCGCCAACCGCATCGGCGATCACGCGGGCGAGTTCGAGCGCGGCATCTTCGCGCAGGCAGGAGCTTGCGGCCGTGATTCCGACCCGCGCCCAGCCCGGGGCGTCCAGGATCGCATGAGCGACAGCAGACGTATCGATTCGTTCCATGCCGATATGAGAACATAGGAAGAACATTTTTGCAAGATGGCTGGTGCCGCTGCCCGTTCCGGTTGACAGGGCAGGGTGGTCCGCCGAGCAACGGCGGATGTGCAACTTGTATCGCATGACCAAGGCCCCTGCGGAAATCGCCCGGCTGTTCGGTGCGCGGGGTGGGGCAGGCGCGAACTTTGCCGCCGAAGTTTACCCGGGCTATCCCGGCCTTGTTGTCGCCGAAGGCGAGACGCGGGTGATGACCTGGGGATTCCCGCTCGCGCTGAAGGGCAAGAACGGGCAGACACTCAAGCCCAAGCCGGTCAACAATGCGCGCGAGGACAAGCTCGGCACGTCATTTTGGCGGCCGAGCTTCGAGCGCCGCCGCTGCCTGATCCCCGTCACTGCCTGGGCCGAGGCCGAGGGCATCAAGGGCCAGATGACCCGGACCTGGTACTCGCTGGCGGGCGAAGAGGTCTTTGCCGTTGCCGGCCTTTGGCACCCGACCGAGGAATGGGGCGCGGCCTATTCGATGGTCATGGTCGACGGCTGCGCGCAGATGGCCGACGTACACGACCGCATGCCCGTCGTCCTCGCACGAGTAAACTGGGAGCAGTGGCTCGCGGGCACACCTGCTGAAGCCTTCGCGCTGTGCCAGACCTGTTCCAGTGAACTCGCCATCGACCGCACAGCCGAGCGCTGGGGCGCAGGGAGGTCCGCGGCGACGTCAGGCTGAGGGGAGGGGGGCTTCGCCGGTCGGATCAGACCCAAGCGAAAGGACCCAAGCCCATGGGCGACCGAGCCCCCGTCCACATCACCATCGGCGGCGCACTGCCGCGCGAACATCTCGAAGCCTTCGCCGCGCACGCGGCCGACTACGACCTGCGCACCGAGTGGGACGGCGAACCCTTCGATCCTGCGGCACTGCCCGGCGGCGAGCCGCTCGAGCTCTATGGCACCGAGCTTAATGGCGGACAAATCCCCGAGATCGATGCGTTCTGCGCCGACCATGGCCTGCCGTTCCGCCGCTGGTCGGGTGGGTGCCTCGGCGCCTTCCTCCCCGAAATCATCCTGTTCGACGGGCAAGGCCCGATGCGCGACTACACGGCGAGCGAGGACGAATACGTCCTCTACCCGCCGTCGTGGATCAACAGCTTCACCCGGCTGCGCGATCTCAAACGCGAGATGACCCGCGCCGAGCTGACGATCCCGGCCTTCCAGGTGACCGAAGGTGAGCCCAATGACCATAGCTGATGGGGCCCTGCTGGCCTCCTCGCGCGAGGCAGTGCTCGCCCGCTTCCCGCTGTCGCGGGTGAGCGAGGCCTTCTTCGACGACATGCTCGGCGTCCTGCCGCCGGCGCACATCGCCGGCGTGCCGGGATTCTTCGTCACCGAGGCGGTGAGCGACGACATCCACGCCCAGTTCGTCCATGCCGGTGGCCGCTTCTACGGCGGCTACGTCGGGCTGAGGGATCGCGCGGGCCTCATTACATATGCGCGCATCGCGGCCTTCGATGCCGCTCATCCGGACGCGGTGGAACTCGCCTGGTACCCGGATGGCCCAAAGGAGGCCGCGCGATGACCCGGCACCGGATCCTCGAACTCGGCGCCGGTCCCGCCGATGAGCCCTGCGCGCAGCTGGGGCAATGCGCGGACTTTGCCGCGGCCAACACCCTCGAACTGCTCGCCTACAAGGCCGCAATCATTGCCCTCAACGGCGAGCCGCCGCTGCCTCTCGGCTTTGCCCTCATCGCCAATGCCCATGATTTCGGGACATACCGGACCTTGTGGCTGGTCTCGGCGGAACTGCCCTTGCCCGAAGACGCGCATGCCTGGGTCGACGACCTTGTCGAACCCGCCACCTGGATCGCGGCGGGATTTCCGCAGCCGGTGACCTACGAGGGCTCGCGCGCCGTCATGCGGCCGTTTCGCGAGGTTATCGCCGCCGCGCTCCAGATCACCCGGCCGGGCGCCGACGGCAGCTTCTTTCCCGCTGAGAACGCGGTGCTCCACCGCAACCTGCTCGCCGCCTACGGTCCTGCCACGGTCGCCGCTGCCGACACGGGTTAAGGGGAGGGGGCTGGAGCTGGGCGTTCCTTTGAGGGAGTCCAAGCCCATGCCTCGCTTCTATGCCGGGATCGGCGCGCGCGCGACGCCGCCCGAGATCCTCAGCCTGATGACCCGCGCCGCCTTCGCGCTCACCAAGCGCGGCTATGTCCTGCGCTCAGGCCACGCGATCGGCGCCGACAGTGCGTTCGAACGCGGGGCTGGCCGCAATGCGCAGATCTTTCTACCGGCGGCGGGGTGGCGCGGTTCGGTAAGCGAGTTCCATCCCGATGCGCTCGGGGCCGAGCTCTGGGGCAAGGCACGCGCGATCGCCGCCGCCCACCATCCGGCCTTTGCCGGGCTCTCGGATTTCGTCCAGGCGCTCCACACCCGCAATGTGTTTCAGGTTCTGGGCCCCGCGCTCGATAGCCCTGCAGAATTCGTGCTGTGCTGGACCGCCAACGGCGAGGCCTCGGGCGGCACCGGCCAGGCGCTGCGCATCGCGGCCAGCCACGGCGTCCCGGTCTTCAATCTGCAGAGGCCGCGCGAACGCACCCACGTCGAGCGCCACCTCGTCCTCTGAACCTTCACTCCCGCGCGGTTCTGCCGTCCTACGCCCTTGCCGGCGATGGGACGCGCCGGGGCGCGGCCAATGCGGAGCCTGCCCCGATGTCCTCCATCACGCTGTCCTTCGAAATCGCCTGCACCCGCGAGGAAGCCGCGCGCTTCGCCGCGATCGAACTGTTCCTCGCCGAGGTGGCCGAGGACGCGAATGCTCAGCCACCGGCCGAACTCGACGGCGTGTTCGGCGCGAACGCGCGCGAAACCATCCTCGGCCTGATCGGATATCCCGAACCGCTGGGGATCACCTGCCAGTATGACCGAGACAGGGGCGCGATGAGCCTCGCCGCGATCGACGGCAAACCCAATCTCGCCGCGCTGCCGGTGCTGCTGCTCTGGCTTTACCCCGAGAAGCTCCCCATCGCCTACTCGGTCCACGTGACCGAGCGGCCCGACCTCGCGGTCTGGACGATCGTCGGCCTGAACCGCATCGAGATCACCCGGCACGGGGGGGAGGTCGCGGCGCGGCTCGAGGCCTTGCGGTCGATTGGCGACACGCCCCGGCGTCTCGACCTGTTGCCGACCAGGCCGCTGCCGCGCGCGGACGACTGACGCCGCTCAGGCCGCCTGCTGCGCCTGCCAGCTTCGCCGCGGCGGCCGATTGACGCGGGCCGGGAGCGGCTCGCCTTCCTTCCACAGCAGGTGCGCGACGCCCTGTCCGGCGAGCAGTGCCTCCAATGGCTCTGCCACCTCGTTGTCGCGGTCGTGGATGTGGATCGCGCTCGCTTCCTCGCCGGTGTCCTTGAGCACCAGGCTGGCGATCGGCGTGTCAGTGTCGAGATTGACGCGCAGGCCTTTCACGAACCGCCGCTTCTCCGCGACCGCCTTGCCGACGAGATAGCGCTCGTCGCTGGTCTCATAGGGCAGCCACTCGGGCGTCACCGGCATAAGCGCCACCTCGATGAGGTCGAAGGTGCCCTCACGCCGCCGTGCGAACGAGCCGGCGAGAACCAGGTGACCGCACTTGCCGTTCGGTCCATCCTGCGCCTGCCACAGTGCGAGTTCGCCGGCGAACCGCTTGTGAAAGCGCCGGGCCATGTCCTGGTCCATCACGAAGGGCATGTCGCCGACATGGCGCAGGACGATTCTTTCTGCGCCGTGCGCGGGAACGATCTCCTTGATCTCGCCCACGACCACCATCATCTCGTCCCGCGAGGCATAGACCCGGGCAAGCGCCGCGCGGCGGCGGGCCCGGATTTCCTCCTTTTCTTCGACCTTGAAGCTCTCGGGCACGAACAGCACGTGGGGCAGGGCTTCCTGCTTGGCTCGGCAACTTGCCGCCGCCTCGAGCAGTGCGCGGCGCACCACGAACCACGTCCGCTTGCCCGCCATTTTCGGATGCCAGTGGGTGAGCTCCGCCCGGTCCCACAGCACATGGAGCAGCCCGCGCATCGACAGCTTCTGACCCGACGACTTCACCGTCGGCTTGTCATTGGTAAGCGCTGCGGGCGCGAGCCGGGCCGCCCCGCGCGACAGCGGGAAGCCGAGCTTCAGGCTGGTCTCGCCGCTCGCCTCATCGTCGAGCACGGCTGACCCACGCACCTGGCCCATGCCGGTGAGGTAATCAGGGGCGTCGTAGTGATCGCAGGCGGTCGCATGGCGCGCGCCTGAGCCCGGCCAGCGTGCAAGCACGTAGCCATTCTGCCGGTGCGAGATGTAGAGGGGGAGCTCGGTTCCCTTGCGGCATTCGCAAAGGACCGGACTTTTGCGCTCGTAGGCCTCGCGCAGCACGTGCTGAAGTTCATCGCCTTCGGCCACGCTGCGGCCGAGCACACGGTATCGCTGGATCATTGGGGTCTGCTCCAATTTCTCGCGATCGACGCTGCCCGTTCGACCTCTCGCGCATCTCCTTCGTCTGACGCGGCCCCGGATGGGCACGCCGGGCCAGTCTATGCCGGCCTTGCGGGTGCGGCAAGGTTTGCTGTGCCCGGGGGTGGTGTGTGGAAAACCCTGCTTCGGCTTGGCTTGCAGGTGCCGCGCTGGCATCACGGCGCGATGACGGCTTCCGACCAGCAATTTTCCTTGTTCGATCTGGATCTCGACCCGGTGGTCGAGGACCGCAAGAGCGCGACCACGCCCACGGGGCGCTTCAGCAACTTCATCGTCTACGTCGATGAGAGCGGGGATCACGGCATGCAGTCCGTCGATCCCAATTACCCGCTGTTCGTCCTCGCATTCTGCGTCTTCTACAAGAAGCACTACAGCGAGAAGGTCGTCCCGGCGCTCGAGAAGTTCAAGTTCAACCATTTCGGCCACGACATTGTGATCTTGCACGAGCGAGAAATTCGCAAGGAAACCGGCCCCTTCAAGTTCGCTAACGAAGCCGAGAAGCTGGGTTTCATCGATGGCCTCAGCGGTATCATCGACAAGTCGAACTTCATCCTGATCAGCTGCGTGATCGACAAGCACCGGCTCGGCGCGCGCGATGTCGAACGCGACAACCCCTATCATCTCGCCCTCGGGTTCTGCCTTGAGACGCTCTACGAGTTCCTCATCGAGAAGAACCAGGACGCCAAGAAGACCCACGTGGTCTTCGAGTGCCGCGGCAAGAAGGAGGACAAGGACCTCGAACTGGCGTTCCGCAGGATCTGCGACGGCGAGAACAAGCTGGGGGCGCCCCTGCCATTCGAGATTGTCTTTGCCGACAAGAAGGCGAACTCGTCCGGGCTCCAGCTCGCAGACCTGGTGGCGAGGCCAATCGGCATGAGTGTGTTGCGGCCGAGCCAGGACAATCGCGCCTTCGAGGTCCTGACCCGCAAGTTCTATTGCGACGGCGGGCGCGAGAATGTCGGCAGCGGCTATGAAAACTGGGGGCTCAAGGTTTTCCCGCCCCAAATAAGCGAAAAGCCCCGATGAAACTCACCGAGGCTATGACGCCGACCGGGAACCCCCAGTCCACTTGTGCTCCCTATATGCGCACTCCCGGCCAATTGACAACGGGAACATTGTGCCAACCCGCCCGAGCTGGCGCGTGGCGACCGGGCGCGTGATGGATGACCTCTTCGCTTCGCAGCCCATCGCCGGTGCAACGCTAGCGCGCAGCGACATCGAGCGTCTGATCGGCAGCGCCCCGCGCACACTCGTCGACTGCGACCTCGAGGAGGCCGACCTCTCCGGGCTCGACCTTACCCGCTGGCGCTTCGAACGCTGCAACCTGCGGCGCAGCGATCTGACGGGAGCAAAGCTTGAAGGTACGGTCTGGCAGGGCTGCCGGGGACCGTTCACCAATTTCTCGGGCGCCAACCTCAGCGAAGCCGAGTTCGTCGGCGGCGACTGGAACAATTGTTCGATGCGCCGCGCGAGCCTGACTTCGAGCCGGTTCACCGGCTCCAAGCTTACCGGCGCCGACTTCACCGAGGCGCGCGCCATGCACATCCACTTCGAGGAAGTGCTGCTGGTCTCTGCCAAGCTGCCCGGCTTCTCGTTCCGCAAGGAGAGCCTGCGCCGGGTCGATCTGTCCGGTGCCGATCTGCGCAAGGGCGACTTCCGCATGACGGTGTTCGAGGATTGTTCGCTGCGCGAGGCGATGGTGGCGGGATCGCGCTTCGACGGCTCTGATCTGCGCGGCGCTGACCTTGGCGGGCTGCGCCTCGTCGATGCCGGGCTGTTTCGCGGGGCGACGATCTCGCGCGAGCAGGCCGGGCAATTGCTGGACGAACTGGGGCTCAACGTCCGCTAGCCACAGGGCGGGACCGATTGCCTCCGTCCGCGGCCTGCTCGTCCTTGTCCAGGTGTTCGCTTACGCCTTCGGCAAGGCCGAGGCACAGCGCGGCTTCCTCGCGCGTGAGCATGATCTCTTCAGCACCGAACACGGCAAGCTTCTTGCGCAGGACCTGCGCCACGGCGTGCGCCACCTGCAGGGCGTTTGGCATCATCTGTGGTTCAGCCATGGGCCGGGATCCTTTCCCCTGGACGGTTCTGCCTGCGGCAGCGGGGCCGGACAGGTCGCGTTCGAGCACAATCATACCGGTTTTGTCGGGATGTGGCGAGGTGGAGAGGGAAGGGGGCACCCCGGCGCCCGCGTCCCACGCGGGCGCCGCGGCGACCCGCTCTACTCGCTAGGGCGGAGCGTCGGCGCTTTCGCACCGCCGCCCACCCAAGCTCGCCGGCATGGATGCCGGCCCTGCGGGTGACGATCGGGGCCAGTGGAGGAAGACGGCGTGGCTGGTTGGCGTGGGCGGGCGAGGGGGCTAGGCTCTGGCCTATGCCGATCGTTCTTGCTGCCGCCGCCCTTTGCATGTCGCCCTCGGTTCACGACGGCGACACGATCCGCTGCGGCCGCGAGCGGGTCCGCATCGCCAACATCGATGCACCTGAACTGCCTGACAGCCCCAAGTGCCAGGACCGGAGGCGGTCCTATGCCTGGTGTGATTTTGCCGCGGGCGAAGCCTCGCGGGTTGCCCTGACGCGGCTGCTGTCGCGTGGACGGGTCATGATCACGCGGCTCGGCACCGACCCCTATGGGCGGACGCTTGCCACGGTCACGGTGAACGGCGTGGACGCCGGCGACTACCTCGTCGCGCAAGGCCTCGCGCGGCCCTGGCGCTGAGGGTCCCTATCGAGGGGGCGAGCCTTGCCCGCCTGTGGGTGCCAGCTTGCGCATCTGACCAAGACCCTTGCCGTAGCGCATGGCGCTGGACGGAGAGGAGCTGGTTGCGGCCTCGTGTGACCCCACGCGTCTCTGACTCGCATGGAGCGGGGGCTTAGGAAGGCAATGCCCGCTGCCGCGGGCGCTGGCGGGTGAGAGCAGGGTCTGGCGAAATGGCTGAGGCTGACGGGTCTGACCTTTGCGAGGATCCGCTGGGCCTGACCTGACGAAACCGCCCTTCGTTTGCCGATGAACCCTGCAGGGCCAGTCCCTGGCCGCAACCCAAAAGCAGCGGACCGTGAAGCCCTTGCGGGCTTGCCGCACCACTCCTCGCTTTTGGGTTCCCCTCACATGACGTTCGGTGCGGGCCCGGGCCTTTGGCCCTGCCTGTGGTGTTCATCGGCGGGCGGTTCCGCCGAGTTCAAGCCACGGAGATTACCCCATGAAGAACCTCGTCATCCTGATCGGCCGCATCGCCGCCGCTCCTGAAACCCGCCACGCCGGCGAGACCGCGATCACTTCGTTCACCCTCGTCACCGATCGCCCCAAGCTGGTCGACGGCAAGACAGTCAAGAACGAGGCCGGCTACACTGAGACCCTCGCCGAATTCCACCGCGTCACCGCCTTCAACGGCCTCGGCACTTCGGTCGCCAAGCACAAGAAGAAGGGCGACCTGGTCGAGGTGCAGGGCCGCCTTCACTACTCGAAGTGGACCGACCGCGAGGGCGTCGAACGCTACGCGGTCGAGATCGTCGCCGAGGAAGTCCTCTTCCTCTGACGCCTGAGCCCGGGAGGCGGCAGCGCCGCCTCCCATTGGGCCAAGGCCAGCCCCCCGATTACTCATGCAGATGATGAAGGACGCGAAAGGTCAGTTGCGAAAAAGGCAACGCGCAGCGTCTATTTCGCACTTGCAGCATCAGAACCCTGCACCCATATCAGCAGTGCCTTTCAGGCATCCTCTCCCAAAACTTTCCAAGGGGCTGGCTCACGCTGGCCCCATTTTCTTGCCTGCCGGTTCGGGGCTGGCGCCCCTTGCGGGCATGGCATCTGTGACACTTTGCCCTCGGGCGGAGTGTCATGTTGCATGGCCCGCGAGACATGCCCGGACGGGCGGGTCTTCGATCATGCCCGAATGCTGGCCAAAGTGGTCGCGGGGTAGGAGCAGCGCACTCGGCCCGCGCAAATCAGATGGCGCCTCCGGGCGAAGTGTCACGGGCGACAAACGACAGCGCGGGGCACAAAGGGGATTCACAGGATTCACCTTTTGTGCTCAATACTGTTCGATGGAACGAGCCCAAGAAATCACTGGTGTCGGCGGGATCTACGCGGTCCTGGTCGAAGCCTCGAACCGGCCCCGCTACGCCTTCCTCGTCCTCCAGCTTGTCGCCGAGATTGCCGACGGGCGAGGGCAGGCCGGGCCCTTCGTCGCGCAGGGCGGGGCGCCGGTGCTGCTGCGCGAATGGCTCTGCTCCCAGCTTCTGCCAATGAGCGCACAGCCCGCTCGCCGTGCGGCGCTGCGTGCACGCGTTGCCGAGGGGCTAAAGGCCGAACTGACTGGGAAGCCGGAGTTCGACGCGGCGCGCATCGAGGCCGCGGTCGAGGAGCAGGTCCAGGCAGTCGGCCGCGCCAATGTTAGCCGCGCGATCTCCGATCTGGTCCGCGCTGGGCTGATGACCCGGCACTATGCGGGCTACGCCACCAATCACAAGAACCGCGGCGGCGGACGCCATGCGGTCTATGTGGTCAAGCCGGGCGTGCTTGCGCTGCTGCGCAAGCCCGCGCCGCTGCGTCGGACTGGCCTGACGGCCGCTAATCCCCAGGGCGAACTCTTCGCGGCCTGAACCCCTGGACTTCAAGCATCAAGCTACGCCTGCCGCGCTGCGGCGATGCTCCTATGGTGTCTTGGTGACCGATCGCCTAGAAACCCCCGACTGTGGATTGGAAAGGGTCTCGCCCGCATGGAAAACGAAGCACTGCTGGATCATGTCGCCGATATCGTGTCTGCCCATGTCAGCAACAATGCGGTCGCGGCATTCGACCTGCCGGGCCTGATCCAGGCGGTCTACGCTTCGCTTGCCGCGCTTGGACAGGCGCCGGAACCGGCGGTGGCAGAGCTGAAGCCTGCCGTCTCGGTGCGTTCCTCGGTCAAGCCCGACGCGGTTACCTGCCTTGAATGCGGCGAGAGAATGAAGATGCTCAAGCGCCATCTTGGCACCGAGCATGGGATGACGCCCGCCCAGTACCGTACGCGCTGGAGCCTGCCGGCGGATTACCCAATGGTCGCGCCAGACTATGCCGCTAAGCGCAAGGAACTGGCGGTCAGGATCGGCCTTGGCCGCAAGCCTGGGCAAAGCCCGAAGGCTGTGGCCAAAGTTGCACCGGAAGCTGCGGCCGAGGCAGCAGCCAAGGCGCAGCCCAAGGTCGCCGCGGCCCCGGCAAAGCGCAAGAAGCTCGGCGTCGCCTTCGGCTAGCGCCTTGCCGCGGCCCGTGGGCCGGCCTTGACATTTAGTGCCTTTTGCCGCATATACCGCCTCGTAATTCGGCAAATGGTGAGGCACATGGCAAGCGCGGCATTCCTGAGCGAAGTCACCGGCGAGAAGGGCGTCTCGCCCGACCGGCTGTCGGCAGCCTTGCACATAACCAAGTCCGAACTGGCTCTCGCGGCCGGACTGTCGCGCGATGCCGTCTCGAAAGCTGCCCGCAGTAACAGCGTAGTCACGCAAGCGCGGCTGCGCGAGGTGAGCGAGATCATCAACCGCGTCATCCCCTGGGCGGGCAGCGAGCTCGCCGCCTATGCCTGGTATCGCTCCCAGCCGCTGCCTTCGTTCGGTGACGCCACGGCCGAAGAACTCGTCCGCCAGGGCCTCGGCGAGAAGGTCCGCGCCTATCTCGGCCGGATCGCCGCCGGCGGGTTTGCCTGATCGGCGGCAACCTCAAGGTGGCGCTTTCCTTCAGCCGGTTCGATGGCCTCGTCTACCGCGCGCATCATCCGGCCTGGGCCTACGATCCTGAATCCGGCGAAGGCGCGAAACTCCATGGCGGACGGTTCAACCGCATCGGCACGGCCTGCTTCTACGCGGCGCTGAGCCTCGAGACCGCGTGGCTCGAAGCCCAGCAGGGTTTCGCATTCAAGGCGCAGCCGCTGACCATCTGCAGCTACCGCGCCGAGATTGCCGATGTGCTCGACTTGACCGATCCTGCGGTGCGCGAGCGCGCCGAGGTCACCCTCCCACAGCTGGGCTGCGCGTGGGAGCGGCTTGCCGCTGACCGCAAGCCCGTTCCGACCTGGGAACTTGCCGACCGGCTGATTGCCGCCGGCTGCGCCGGAGTTATCGTGCCGAGCTTTGCCTCGCGTGCGACGCCCGATGATCGCAACCTCGTGCTGTGGTCGTGGGGCCGCGAAGCGCCGCATCACCTCGAAGTGATCGATGACGAGCAGCGCTTGCCGCGCGATCAATCGTCGTGGCAGGACGGCCCGAAATCCACCTAAGCTATTGATATTATTTAACATATATCAACACCA
>NZ_APCQ01000011.1:0-3054 GCF_000410615.1 Novosphingobium sp. B-7
TCGGCCGCGCTGGCGCCTTGCGGCACATCGGCCGTCATCGCCACCAGGCCCACCGCCGAGGCAGCGGATCGCGCGCGCCCATCAGCCCGTCGCCAGGCTGGTGGCGCAGGGCATCGGCCGAATCGGTCCAGTGAAACGTACGCGGCAGGGGCGCGGCCGCCTCGCGTTCGTGAAAGCGTTTGCGGGGGATGGCACCGTGCGCGAGTTCGATGCTCAGGCTTTCGAGAAGATCGGCGTGGCGGTGCCATTCGTCCAGCAACCGCTGCATCGTCGGCACCACATGATCGGCGTCGGCATACCAGGCGAGATCGTCGGACACCACGATCAGGCGCCCATCGCGCCCCTGCGGCAACGATGCCAGTTTCATGTTCACCTCTCCTGTTTCAGCTGCGACGATATTATCCCGGTTCTATTCTGGTATGGTTTTTGTCTTGAACTTTACTTGGCGCGCGCTTCGAACCGCCGCACCGCGCCCAACAGCTTGTCGAGCAGGGCACGCAGCTTCTCCGTTTCGCGCGGGGTCAGTGCGGAGAATATTTCCTCGTAAATTTCAAGCGCTTGCGGCCAAATCTGGGCATGGATGGCGCGGCCTTCGGCGGTAAGTTCGAGATGGTGGGAGCGTCCATCGGCCACATTGGGGCTGCGCTGCAGCAGGTTGCGATCCTCCAGCACCTTGCACGCGCGGTTGACGGCAACCTTGTCCATCTGGGTGGCGCGCACCAGGTCGCGCTGGGTCAGCGGGCCGGCATCGCCGAGCACCGCCATGACCCGCCATTCCGAGATTTTGAGCCCGAATTGCATACGATATTCGTTGGCAATGGCCTGGCTCACCGCACCAGAGGTGATGGCCATGCGATAAGGCACGAATTCGGCAAGACGGGTCTGGGTTCCGGGCATGGTTTCGTATCTACGGAAACCAGCGGCAATGGCAATAACGATATTTCTCTTTAATCGCTATGAACTCTTGCAATCGTGCAAGACAAGCTATCGCAGCGCAACTTTCGATACGCGCTGCGATGCAACAGGATCACAGACCGCAGCCGCCTGTCGGCTATGTCTTGAGCGCCCTGCCCGCCACCGCACCCAGCCGGGCGACCAGCACGGGATCGCGCTGCGCCGGCGCCGTCATGATCGCGCCGTCGAGCGCGCGGTCGATCGGACTGGGCGTGCGCAGCTGCGGCAAAAGACCGGCCAGCGCCACGACGGTAGCCTTCGCCGTTGCGGCATTGCCGCGCATCACCGACAGCACCTGGGCAACGTCAACATGATCGCCATCGCGCCAGGCATCGTAATCGGTGACCATGCCGATCAGGGCATAGGGCAGCTCTGCCTCGCGCGCGAGGCGCGCCTCGGGCATGGCGGTCATGCCGATCACGTCGGCACCCCATTGGCGGTAGAGGCGGCTTTCCGCGCGGGTGGAAAACTGCGGCCCCTGCATCGCCAGATAGCAGCCACCCCGGTGCACGCTGGCCCCGGCGGCCTGGGCCGCATCGGCAAGAAGGCCCGACAGGCGCGCACAGACCGGATCGGCGAGCGAGACATGGGCCACCAGCCCTTCCCCGAAAAAGCTTTGCGGGCGGCCATGGGTGCGATCAATGAACTGGTCCACCGCCACGAAACTGCCCGGTGCCAGCTCTTCGCGCAGCGAGCCGATCGCGGAAATGGCGACAAGGTCGGTCACCCCGCAGCGCTTCATCACGTCGATGTTGGCGCGGTGGTTGATGGCTTCGGGGGAAATCCGGTGCCCGGCGCCGTGGCGCGCCAGGAACACGAATTCCTGCCCGCCGATGCGCCCCAGCGTAACCGGCCCGGATAGCGCGCCAAACGGCGATTGCACCGCGATTTCCTGCACATCGTCCAGCACCGAGAGATCATAGATCCCCGAGCCGCCGATCACCCCGATGCGCCAGCGTGCGCCCGTTTTGGGCGTGTCCCGTTCAGTCTGCAAGAATGCCTGCCATGATGAAATCAACCGTGTGCTCGCGATAGCGGTCGCGCAGTTGTTCGGTCAACGAATCCTGGCCAAAGCAGTGGCGCAGCACCAGCCGTGCGGAAAAGAACCGGTCAGCCGCGCCGCTGACGGTGAAATAGAACATCTGCGGATCGATCGGACGGAACACCCCGCTTTTCACCCCCTCGCCGATCAGCTGGTCATAGGCGCGGCTAAGCGGGCGCAGGTACTTGTCGGCGATACGCCGCGCTTCGGCATCGTCGCTATCGCGCACCAGGCGCATGAGCAGCCGGTTGAGATAGGGGTAGCGGTAATAGGTATCGATGCAGCAGGAAATGTGGTGGCGCAGCTTGTCCTGCGGGGCCATGTCGCCCTTGGCCACCAGGGCGTCGACCGAGCGGACGATCTCGGCCATGTCGCGATCGAGCAAGGCGGTGAGCAGCCCGGCCTTGTTGCCGAAGTAATACTTCACCAGCGCCGAATTGAGGCCCGAGCGCAGCGAGAGTTCGGACAGCGAGATATCGACCAGGTCGCCCTCGCGCATCACCGCAGAGGCCGCCGCCAGCAGCAGATCGCGTGCGCCACCCGGTGCAGCGGCCGCATCAGGCGGCGGCGCAGCATAGTCGTGCGCGGTCTGTGGTCCTGCGTTGGTCATGTCGCCGTGGTCCTCTTCAACCGATCGATTAGGCGGCGCGGCCAGCCAGGGTCAAGCTACTTGCAAACAACGCTTCAGCCACTACCGCAGCACCGATGGACGAAGCAGCCTTCATCACCGCCCTGCGCGCCCTGGCGCCAGACCCTGCCGCGCGCGGGCTGGACGATGACGTGGCGGTGATCGCGCTGGGCGGGGAGCATCTCGTGCTCACCCACGACATGATGGTGGAAGGCGTGCACTGGCTGCCGGGCCAGGACCCGGCCGACGTGGCGTGGAAACTGGTGGCGACCAACCTGTCCGATCTGGCGGCCAAGGGCGCGGCGCCGCTGGGCGTGCTGCTGGGCTATGGCCTGGGTGGCGGCGAAGAGCGGTTCCTGGCCGGGCTGGCGGAGGCGCTGGCGGCGTTTGCCGTGCCGCTGCTGGGCGGAGACACCGTGCGCCGGGTCGG
>NZ_APCQ01000012.1:0-5678 GCF_000410615.1 Novosphingobium sp. B-7
ACGCGCGCGATAATCGCCGATCGCGGGCAATGCCTGCAAGGCATGCAGCGCCGATCCATCGGGATCGGCAAAATCGAACATATCGACCAGATCGCCGGTCACCGCACGGCGCCAGGACGAAATGTTGGGCTCCATCACGCCAAAGCGCCGCTCCAGGAAGCGGATGACCGAAGTGTGGTCGTTGACGCCGGAATGGACAAAGCCACCGCGCGTCCAGGGCGAAACGATCATCAGCGGCACGCGAATGCCCAGGCCCACCGGCTCGCCCTTGTAGGCCTCGCCATGCGTGTCCACGCTGCTCAGGCCCTGAGCACGGTTCACCGCCGGCACCGGGCCGGGGACATGGTCGAAAAAGCCATCGTTTTCATCATAGTTGATGATCAGCGCGGTCTTCGCCCAGACCTTGGGATTGGCCACCAGCGCTTCGATCAGGCGCGCGGTCAGGCTTTCGCCGAAGGCCGGCGTCGCCTCGGGATGCTCGGAATAGCGCGCCGGCGCCACGATCCATGAAACCTGCGGCAGGGTATCGGCGGCCACGTCCTTGGCAAAGGCAGAGACCAGATATTGCGCCTGCGAGGTTTCGGCCGTTTCTGCGCTCGATCCCGCCACCCACGCCCGCCCGCGCCGATAGAGCGACGACGCACGATCGAGCCCGCGGAAATTGGCGAAGTACGGCAGCGAGTTGTCGCCGAAATTCTCGTATTCCTGATAGACCTGCCAGCTTACCCCGGCCTGTTCCAGCCGCTCGGCATAAGTCGTCCAGCGGGCCGCGCCGGGGAAATCGGCCTTGTCGCGCGCCATGTCGGCCGTCCAGTTGCCATCGTCGGCATTGTCCACCGCCTGGGCGCGATCGTCGCCTGCGCTCAGCCCGCTGGTGCCGGAAAACAGGAACATGCGGTTGGGATTGGTCGGCCCGTGGATCGAGCAGAAATACTGATCGTTGATGGTAAAGGCATCGGCCAGCGCGTGATAGAACGGGATGTCCTCGCGCACGAAATGGCCCATCGATTGCGGCGTCTTGTGCTTGATCCAGCTGTCGTATTCCGCCCAACCGGCAAAGGCGCCCTTCCAGCTGTGGTCCAGGCTCTTGAGGCCCTGGGCATTGCTGATCCGGCCATCCATGCGAAACGGCAGCACCACGCCCTGGCGATCGGGCGTGGGTTGGTGAAACACGCTTTGCCCATTGCGCAGCAGCAGCGGGCGCGGATCGCCATAGCCGCGCACCCCGCGCAGGGTGCCGTAATAGTGATCGAACGAACGGTTTTCCTGCATCAGGATCACCACATGTTCGACATCGGACAGCGTGCCGGTGCGCCGTGCCGCCGGCAGCGCCAGAGCCGTGGCGATCGATTGCGGCAAGGTTCCGGCCGCCCCGGCCGCCGCCACCGCTTTCAGGAAACTGCGGCGCGCCGGCCGATACGTCATCATACTTGCCTCAATAAACAGGCGGATGCCGGCGCTGCGCTCGCCGGCATCCGTACTCTGTCAAAACCGCTTGCGCAGCGTGATCGAGGCCTGGCGCGGCGCCCCCACCAGCATCGACTGCAGCGTACCACCGGGGTCGGTGAAGGCCAGACCGTTCTCACCGAGCGTCGCGATATACTTCTTGTCGAACAGATTTGTGACGTTCCCCTGGATTTCCAAATTATGCAGCGGGCCGTCGGCGGCATCGAAGTGATAGCCCAGCGAGACATCGACCAGCACGCGGCCGGGCACGCTGGCATCGTTGGTATAGGTGTAATAGCGCTTGGACTGGTAATTGGCGCCGATCCGGCCGCTGATCACGCCATCGTCATAGGCGATTTCGGCGTTGGCAAGATGCGCCGGAACCGTCGCCACCTGCTTGTTCTTGGTGGGGTAGAGCACGCCGCTGAGCACGTCGTCGTCATACCGCGCATCGGTATAGGAATACGAGCCATAGAGCGACAGCGCCCGGGTCAGGTGATAGGTGCCGGCCAGTTCCACCCCGTTGGTGGTGACCGAACCCACGTTGGACAGCACCGTGGCGCAGCCCACGATGATGGCGCAGGGCTGCACCGAAAGCAGCCGGTTCTCGAACTTGACGTGATAGCCCGCGATCGAGCCTTCGAAGTGGTCGAGATGGAAGCGCAGGCCGCCTTCCACCGTCTTCGAGGTTTCCGGCTTGATCGTGTTCTTGATGGCCTGGAAACCGGCCTGGTTCGTCATGAACGGATCGGTGGTAAAGGCGCGCATGTTCTCGGCATAGCTGAGGAACGCCTCGACCTGGGGATTGAACGTATAGTTCACGCCCGCCTGCGGCAGGAACAGGTCACGCGCCTTGAGCCGGCCCGAGGTATCGCGCGCGGCGGCGCTGGATTGGCTGGCGGGATCGTACTTGTTGTCGACGATCACACTGAGGCCCTTGAAGCCGGCGTTGATCTTGAGGCTGTCGGTGGCCTGGAACGTATCCTGGACAAAGAACTGCGCGGTGGTGATTTTGAAGTTGTACTTATACTGCGTGTAGAACGGATTTTGCGGCCACTCGCGGTTGTCGATGCTCGACGTGGTCGAATCCGCCAGCGGGAAGAACTGCCGCGCCGTGGTATACTTGTTGGATTCGTACCAACCGCCCAGCTCCAGTTCGTTGGTGCCGATCTTGTAGGTCAGCGCACCGGTCAGGCCGCCACGCGCAATCTTGTACGAGGTGGAGCGGATCGACAGCGCCGCGCCGCCCGGCGTTGGGGTATAGGGCGTCCACCAGGTGCCGATGCCTTTGTTATGGTGATAATAGGGCGAAATGCGCAGCGACAGGCCACTGCCAAGGTCCGCCGTCAGGCTGGCGCCAGCCAGGAAGTCCTTACGCAGGCCATAGCCGTTGTAATAGGTATCATCGGCGCAGATCGTCTGGCTGTATCCGGCGTAATTGGCGCAATATTTGGAATAGTTGACCAGATCCGATTGCAGGTTCTTGGCAATCGCCAGAGCGGTCTTGTAATCGTTGCGGATATAATCCCAGTTCCAGCCGTATTTCTGGATCAAGGCCGGCGACATATCCATGTAGTCGTCGTCCTTGAAATCGGAATAGTTGGCAAAGGCCGTCAGCTTGGCACTGGTGCCCAGCGGCACCACGATCTTGCTGTTGACCGACCAGGCCTGCTGCTTGCCTTCGCCCTTCCACTTGGGCGCATCGAGCCACGATCCGCTGACATAGGCCTTGACCCCGCCGCCCAGATCGCCGGTGTTGAGCCGGCCGAACAGGCGATAGGCATTTTCGCTGCCATAGCTGGCCTGGGTATCGACGCCGAAATCGTCGGTCGGCGTCTGGCTGAAGAATTGCACGGTGCCGCCCAGGTTGGAACTCGACGGCGTATCGAGCGCGCCCGAACCCTGCGCCAGGGTGGAACTGCCGATGTTTTCCGAGGCGATCGCGCGGCTGATGTGCAGGCCGTTGAAATTGCCATAGCTCATGTCGCCCAGCGGCACGCCATCGAGCGTGAAGCCAAGCTGGTTCTGGCTGAAGCTGCGCACCGAAAAGCGCGTGGACCATTCGTTGGTACCCAGCGCATTGGCCGATTGCACCGAAACGCTGGGCAGCTTTTCCAGCACCTTGAGCGGGCTGGTACCGGGCGTGGCGGCCTTGATATCAACCGCGGTAACGGTCTGGACCTGGCGGGTTTCGCCACGGCCATAGACAACGATGGGACTGCCTTCGTCATCGCCCCCGGCAGCAGACGCCGGCGTTGCCGCATCGGGTGCTGATTGCGCGAGGACGGGTGAAGCGGCGCCGGCGAGCGCAAGCAGAGCAACGCCGGATAGATGCTTATAACGCATATGAATTCCCCCATGTGTTGTACTGAATGATCACGGGAACGCGGGCGTTATGCGCTTGTGCGGACTCACCGGATCAATTCAGCCAGGTCCTCCTGTCAAAAAAGTTATGCAAAGCGCAACTTATGGTCAACAAACGCTTTGCTTATGCTGCGGCACCTCCATCTGTTGCGTTGCCGAAACGTTTCTGCACAAGACGAGATAGGCCAGCGCCGAGACCGGCAAGCCGATCAGCATCGAGATGTCTGCCCCGCCCAGGGCGCGCGCCACGGGCCCGGTAAAAACATGCGTGCTGAAGAATGGCACCATGGCCAGGAACCCGGCCAGATACGCCAACAACCCGCGCGCATTCCACCGGCCATAGATGCCGTCTGGATCAAATATCGCCGCTATCGAATAATGTCCTTTGCGCACGATATAGAAATCAACAAGGTTTATCGCCGTCCATGGCGTGAAGATATACAACAGCACCGAAAGCAGAAGTTCGTAATCGTGCATGAAATCCTTCGACGCGGAAAACGATAGCGCCGAGGCCAGCACGGTCACGATCACCAACGAGACCACGCGTTCGCGGACCGTGCTGCGCAGGGTCATGAAGGAATCCGCAATCGACAGCAGCGTCAGTGACGCGCCGTAGAAATTGAGCGAGGTGGCCGTGATCAGCCCGGCAAAGGCGACGACCAGCAGCACCATGCCGAACCCGGGCACGATCTGGTCACCCACCATGCGTGCAGCCGCGATCACGCCATCCTGCGGCAGCGCGGCGGCAGCGATCGCGCCCACTGCCATCATCCACACCCCGCCCAGCATGGCACCGCCAAAGGTCCACCAGAACGCCGCGCGCACGCCTACTTCGGGTGGAAGATAGCGCGAATAATCAGAAACATAGATCGACCAGCTGAGCTGATAGGCGGCCGCGGCAAAGAACTGCAGCAGGAACGGGATCATCACGAAGCGATGCGGATCGAACTGCCCGGCGGGCAGTGGCACCAGCCAGGCTGCGCCGGCGGTAAACACCGCCAGGATCGCGATCAGGGCAAAGGCCAGCGTGCGCTGCGCCCGGTGGATCAGGTCATAGCCGATCAGCGCCACGCCCATCGCCAGAATGGTGAAAACCGCCATCGTCGGCCGGGCCGGCAGGCCGGCCAGTTCCTGCACCGTCTGCGCCGCCAGCACCTGGTTGAACGCGTTGTAGCCCACGTAGGTGATCAGCGCGACCACCCACACCAGCAGCGCCCCGCGATAGCCAAACTGCGGGCGCGACTGGATCATCTGCGGCAGGCCCAGTTGCGGCCCCTGCGCCGCATGAAACGCCATGAAGAACGTGCCCAGCGCGCAGCCGCCCACGATCGCCACCAGCGACCAGAACAGGTTGAGCCCCATGGCAATGCCCAGCGCGCCGGTGGCCAGCGTGGCCAGGTGCGCATCGCCGGCAAACCACACCGGCCATAGATGCCAGACTTTGCCGTGCCGCTCGGCCAGCGGCACGAAATCGATCGAATGCGCCTCTATCCGCGAGCGCGTAACCGGTTGGCTGGACATGGCCCATTTCCCCCGTCTTGGCGGGTCGTGCCTGTGCACGCCCGTGTGTACACGCGATGCTGGGGGGCTTGGCCGGGGGCCGCAAGGGGGGAAATGCGCAAGGCTCAATCGGCGGTGGTGGCGCGGGCAAAGCGAGTGCCGCGACGGGCGGCGGTGGCGGTGATGCCAAACGCGCGGCGCAGATCGCGGGTCAGCGCCGATGCCGAATCAAAGCCCGTGGCCAGCGCCACGTCGAG
Organism: Novosphingobium sp. B-7; assembly: GCF_000410615.1. Lineage (NCBI taxonomy): Bacteria > Pseudomonadati > Pseudomonadota > Alphaproteobacteria > Sphingomonadales > Sphingomonadaceae > Novosphingobium > Novosphingobium sp. B-7. The sequence continues at coordinate 5,568 of NZ_APCQ01000012.1, forward strand.
CACGCGCATGTCGGTGGTTTCGAGCAGCCCCCGCGCCCGTCCCAGCCGCAGCCGGCGATAGTGGCGCTGCGGCGAAACGCCCAGATGCGCCAGGAACAGCCGCTCCAGCCG
>NZ_APCQ01000015.1:0-3607 GCF_000410615.1 Novosphingobium sp. B-7
ACCGGGCGCCGCCACGGCCGTCGCCAGGCCAGCAGCACCAAGGCCGCCAGCGCCACGCGCAGCAGCGTGGTGCCACCCGCGCCGACCAGGGGAAACAGCTGCTTGGCAAAACCGGCGCCAAGGTTGCCCGAAACCTGCGCGGCCAGCGTGGCACAGGCGCCGGCCAGCGTGGCACGGGAAGTGGTGCGAGACATCGGCTTCCCTTAGCGCCTGCGCGCCGGTCTGCCAGCCTTATCCCTTGTACAGCGCGTCCATCCGCGCGCCATAGCGTTCGCGAATCTTGTGGCGGCGGATCTTGAGCGAGGGGGTGAGTTCCTCGTTGGCGATGGCAAAGGGTTCGTCGGCCAGGGTGAACTGGCGCACCTTTTCGATCACGGACAGATCACGGTTCACCCGGTCCACCGCCTCGCGCATCGCGCTGCGGAAGGCGGGCAGATCGGCCAGCCGCGCCAGATCGTGGGGGGCGTCGTTTTCCACCGACCACTGCATCGCCCATTCGGCATCGGGCACGATCAGGCCAACCACGTAGGGGCGCTTGTCGCCCGATACCATGGCCTGGGCGATTTCGGGCTGCAGGGTGAGCATGCCCTCGATCTTTTGCGGAGAGACATTGTCGCCCTTGTCGTTGACGATCATGTCCTTCTTGCGATCGGTGATCTTGATGCGGCCTTGGCCATCGATGTGGCCGATATCGCCGGTGTGCAGCCAGCCATCCTGGATGGCGCGGGCGGTTTCGGCATCGTTGTGCCAATAGCCGTGCATCACCAGTTCGCCGCGCACCAGGATTTCACCGTCGGGCGCGATGGCCACTTCCACGCCAGCGAGCGGCGGGCCGACGGTATCCATGCGAATGCCGGCGGCCGGGCGGTTGCAGGCGATCACCGGGCCAGCCTCGGTCTGGCCATAGCCTTGCAGCATGGTCAGCCCCATGGCCTCGAAGAACAGCCCGACTTCGGGGTTGAGCGGCGCGCCGCCCGAAACCAGCGCCTTGATCCGCCCGCCAAAGCGCGCCCGCACCTTGGGGCGCAAGGTGCGTTCGATCAGCAGGTTGAGCGGCCGATCGATCAGCCGCAGATGCCCGGTCTCTTCCTGGTGGGCGGCGATCGCCAGGGCGCGGTCCATCAGCCATGTGGCCACACGCCCCTGCTTTTCGATCTGCTTGATGATCCGGGCACGCAGCACTTCGAACAGGCGGGGCACCACCACCATGATCGTGGGGCGCACTTCCTCGATGTTGCTTGCGAGCTTTTCCAGGCTTTCGGCATAGGCAATGCGTGCGCCCACGCCGATCGGCAGCCATTGCCCGCCGGTGTGTTCATAGGCGTGGCTCAAAGGCAGGAACGACAGGAACTGGTCATCGCCCAGGTGGAAATCCTCGGCCAGGACTTGGGCTGCGCCGGCCACGTTGGCGAGGATCGCGCCATGGTGCTGGCGCACGCCGCGCGGGGCGCCGCCGGTTCCGCTGGTGTAGATGATGCAGGCCAGATCCTCGCGCCGAATCGCGGCAATCCGCTGGCTCACGGCCGCGCGGGCGGCGGCGGCATCGCCCTGCAGCAGGGTTTCCCAATCATGGAAATGCAGCGTGCCGGCCTGCTGCTGGCGCAGCGGTTCGATCCCGATCACATGCTCGGCGCAAGGCGCGTTGAGCGCGGCGGCGAGCAGCGGCTGGGCCAGCTTGGCATTGGATACGATGATCGCGCGCGCCCCGGAATTTTCCAGGATATGGAGGTGATCGCGCGCGGTATTGGTGGTGTAGGTGGGCACGGTGACCAGCCCGGCGGCCATGATCGCGATATCGGCAATGCACCATTCGGGGCGATTTTCCGACACCAGCATGACCCGGTCACCGGGATTGAGGCCAAGGCCGCGCAGGGCCTGGGCCAGCAGGCAGACCTGATCGACCACGCTGCGCCACGATTGCGCCACCCAGGTGCCCTGGCGTTTGGCCGAAAGGAACGGCGCATCGCCATGCTGCGCCGCGCGGGCCAGAAACAGGCTGACCAGGTTCGGCATTTCAGCCAGCTGTGCCACTTGCACGGCAGCTTGGTTTTCACCCACGGACACGCACACTCTCCCTGCTGGCCCGTATTCGCGCCAGTTCCCAAAACGGATAGCTAGGCCGCGCGTTCCGTTACGGCAAGCGGGGTTTGCGGGCAGTCATCCGGCTGCCACGGGGCAGCTGGATGACCGCGGAGTCACTGGGCGATGGCGGCGCCTTCGCTGCGCGGATCGGCCGCGCCATGCCAGCGATCGCCCACGCGTTCGATGGCGTTGGCCTTGAGCGGCATCTTGCATGCCTGGGTCTGGGCATGGCCCATGGCCACCAGCGTGGGGATCATCGCCTCAAGCCGGGTGCCCTGTTCCACGCAGACGCGGTCACCAGGCGCAAACAGCACGGGCAGGGCCAGCGCCTGCTGCGCGGTAAGATGCCAATCGAGCACGCCGATCAGCGCGCGGATCACCTGGGCGGGGATCGTGGCGCCGCCAGCGGCCCCCACCACCAGGCGGATCTGGCCGTCAGGGCCGAACACCACGGTGGGTGACATCGAGCTGCGCGGCCGCTTGCCGCCTTCCACCCGGTTGGCGGTAGGCTGCCCATCGCGCAGCGGGTCGAGGTTGAAATCGGTCAGTTCATTGTTGAGGAAATAGCCACCGGCCATGAGCCCCGAACCAAACGCGCTTTCCACCGTGGAGGTATAGCTGGCGGCATTGCCCCAGCGATCGACGGTAACGAAATGCGAGGTGCCAAATTCGGGCTGCGGCTTGGCCGGAGCGAGCCGCGCAGTAACCCCGGCCGGAATCCCGGCGGAAACGTGGGGCAGTGCGGTCTGCGCCGAAATCAGCTGCGAACGCTGCGCCAGGTAGGCCGGATCGACCAGGCCGGCCACCGGCACTTTGACGAAGTCGGGATCGGCCAGGTACTGATCACGGTCGGCATAGGCAAGGCGCTCGCTTTCTGCCAGTAGGTGCCAGGCCACCGGATTGTCCGGCCCCAGCGCGGACAGATCGAAGCGCTCGAGCTGGCCCAGCGTGGCCAGCACCGTGGTGGCCCCGGAAGAGGGCGGCCCCATCGAGCAGATGCGATACTGGCGATAGCGGCCACAGACTGGCGGGCGCGCCACGGCCTTGAACGCGGCGAGGTCTGCCGTGGTCATTGGCGCCGGGTTGACCGGGGCGGTGCCCACCTTGGTGGCGATGGCCTGGGCATTGCTGCCGGAATAGAACCAGTCGGCGCCATGGAGTGCCACCGCTTCCAGCGTATCGGCCAGCGGCGGGTTGCGCACGATCGTGCCCACCGGCAGCGGCTGGCCATCGGCGCCATAGAACAGCGCCTTTCCGGCCGGATCGAGGCCGGCGATATCGGGATTGTCGGCCAGGGCATGATAGAGGCGCGGGGTAATGGCAAAGCCATCGCGCGCGAGGCGGATCGCCGGGGCAAACAGCATGTGCCAGGCGAGCTTGCCATGCTCGGCATGGGCCAGCGCGGCCAGGCGCAGCGAGCCGGGCACGCCCACGCTGCGACCGCCGGGGCGCGCCTGGGGAAAGGCCATGGCCTGGCCATCCTTGAAGAACCACTGCGGCGTGGCGGCGGCAGGTGCCTTTTCCC
>NZ_APCQ01000806.1:0-14051 GCF_000410615.1 Novosphingobium sp. B-7
GCCTTGGCCGATCGCACCCGCGCCGCGCCGCCGCCGAACAGGTCGGGGGAATAGCTGACGCTGACCTGCGCGGTATGCAGCGAGAAGACCTGCGGATTGGGATCGGCGATCGGGGTGGACAGGCTGCGCGACAGGCGCTGCCGCTCACTGGTCAGTCCGGCATCAAGCTGCGGCAACAGCGCGCCGCGCGCCACGCCGATCAGCGACTGCGCCTGGGCCACGCGGGCCTGGGCAGCGGCCAGATCGGCATTGGCCGTCAGCGCGCGATCCACCAGGGTGTTGACCGCCGGGCTGCGGAACGCCTGCCACCAATCCTTGGCCACTGCCGTGCCGGGGTGAACCACCTGCGATTGCCCATCGCCGGTGATCGGCTGGTTGAGCAGATCGGGCGGCGCGCTGCCCGCCGGGGTGGGCGGCATCGGCACCGCCACGGTATTGACCACCGGCGGCGCCTTGGCCGCACCGGCCGTAGCCAGCATGGTGGAGGCCAGCAGCATGCCACTGGCCAGGGTGCCCAGCGAACGGCGCATCGGGAAACGGATCATGCCGGCTCTCCTTCATGCGGCATTGCGGTATCACCAGCATCGGTATCGGCCCCGGCGCGCTTGCGCGGCCCGGCGACCCGGCTGGAGAAACGGTTGATGAGCAGGGGCAGGATCAGCAGGATCAGCACCGGGGCCAGCGTCATGCCGCCCACGACCACCAGGGCCAGGGGCTTTTGCACCTGGCTGCCGATGCCAGTGGCCACCGCCGCCGGCGCGAGGCCGATCGCCGCCACCAGGCAGGTCATCAGCACGGGCCGCAGCGAATTGGTGGTGGCGTGGCGCAGCGCATCAAGCCGTGCCATGCCTTCGTCCATTGCCTGGTTGAAGCTGGTCACCAGCAGGATGCCATCCATCACCGCGATCCCGAACAGCGCCACAAAACCGATCGCTGCCGAGATCGAGAACGCCGTGCCGGTGAGCATCAGGCCCAGCACGCCGCCCACTACGGCCATCGGAATGACCGAGAAGGCCAGCAGCGTATCGCGCAGCGAGCGGAAGTTGGCATAGAGCAGGCCGAGCATGAGCAGCAGGCTCAGCGGCACGACGATTTCCAGGCGCGCCACCGCGTTCTTGAGATTGCTCATCTCGCCCGCCCATTCCAGGCTATAGCCGGCGGGCAGCACCACATTCTTGGCAATGCGGGCCTGCGCTTCCTCCACCGCGCTGCCCAGGTCGCGGTCACGCACCGAGAACTTGATCGGGATGTAGCGTTCCTGGTGTTCGCGATAGATGAAGCTGGCGCCGGTGGTGAGGCGGATATCCGCCAGTTCCGACAGCGGCACAGAGATTGCCGTGCCATCGGGCGCGGTCGCCCCCACGGTGATGCGCTTGACCGCTTCCAAGCTGTCGCGCTGGTCCGCTTCCAGCCGCACCATGATCGGGAAGTGGCGATCGGTATGCGGCTCGTAGAGGTCGCCCGGCGACGTGCCGCCGATGGCCGCCTGAACCGTCTGGTTCACGTCGTCCACACTCAGGCCATAGCGCGCGGCCTTTTCGCGATCCACGTCGATGCGCACGGTCGGCTGGCCCAGCGACTGGAAGATCCCCAGGTCGGTAATACCGCGCACCTTGGCCATCTGGTCACGCAGCTGGCCGGCAATCTTCTCCAGCGTCACCAGGTCAGGGCCGAACAGCTTGACCGAGTTGGCGCCCTTCACGCCCGATGCGGCTTCTTCCACGTTGTCCTCGATGATCTGCGAGAACGAGAAGTCGACGCCGGGATAGCGCGATTGCAGCTTGGCCGAGAGATCGGCGACCAGCTTTTCCTTGTCCATGCCCTTGGGCCATTCATCGAACGGCTTGAGCGGCACGAAGTATTCCACGTTGAAGAAGCCGGTGGCATCGGTGCCGTCGTCCGGGCGGCCGTGGGCGGAAAGCACCGCGGTCACTTCGGGGTACTGCATGATGTCGCGGCGGATCGCGCGGGCCACTGGCTCACCCGCATCGAGCGAGATCGCCGCCGGCAGCGTGGCGCGGATATACATGTTGCCTTCTTCCAGATGGGGCAGGAACTCCACCCCCAGCGAGCGCACGCCGACAAAGGCGCCGATCACCATGATCGCGGCCGCACCGATCGCGAGCAGCTGGTTGCGGAAGCAGAACGCCGCCGCCGGTTCGTAAACCCGGCGAATGCGCGCCACCAGCCAGGTCTCGGCCTCGTCCAGCTTGTCGGGCAGCATCATCGCCGAAAGCACCGGCGCCACGGTGAACGTGGCGATCAACCCGCCGATGATGGCATAGGCATAGGTCTTGGCCATCGGGCCAAAGATATGGCCTTCCACGCCGGTCAGCGTGAACAGCGGCAGGAAGCTGGTGATGATGATCGCGGCGGCAAAGAAGATGCCGCGGCTCACTTCATTGCTGGCCGCCAGGACCGAGCCGATGCGGCTGGCAAAGGTATAGCGCCCGCCTTCATGGGTTTCCACATGGTGCGATCGCTCGGCCATGTGGCGGAATATGTTCTCCACCATGATGACGGTGGCATCCACCACCAGGCCAAAGTCCAGCGCCCCCACCGACAGCAGATTGGCGCTTTCCCCCTGCACCGTCAGGATCAGCACGGCAAAGGCCAGGGCAAAGGGAATCGTGGCCGCCACGATCAGCGCGCTGCGCAGATTGCCGAGGAACGCCCACTGCAGGAAGAAGATCAGCAGGACGCCCGCAACCAGGTTTTCCATCACGGTGCGCGTCGTCACGCCGATCAGTTCAGACCGGTCATAGATGCGTTCGAGATGGACGCCCGGCGGCAGCACGCCGGTGCTGTTGATCTTCTGGACTTCGGCTTCCACCGCCTGGATCGTGGGCATCGACTGCGCACCACGACGCATCAGCACGATGCCCTGGACGATGTCGTCATCGTTGTTGAGGCCGGCGATGCCGTTGCGCGGCATGTTGCCGATCTTCACCGTCGCCACGTCGCGCACCAGCACCGGGGCGGTGCCATCGCGGCCCACTGGGGTGGTTTCCAGCGCATCGACCGACTGGATCAGGCCGATGCCGCGCACGATCGCGCTCTGCGCGCCAAAGTTGATGGTCTGGCCGCCGACGTTGGCATTGGCCTTGCCCAGCGCGGCGATCACCTGCGCCACGGTCAGGTGGTGGGCCTGAAGGCGGTTATTGTCGACCACGACGTCATAGCTGCGCAGCTTGCCGCCCCAGCCGGTCACGTCGACCACGCCGGGAATGGCGCGGAAGCGGCGTTGCAGCACCCAGTCCTGCAGCGTCTTCAAGTCTTCAACCGAGTAACCCTTGGGCGCGGCGATGCGATAGCGATAGATTTCGCCCACGGGGCTCGTCGGCGAAATCGTCGGCACCGCGCCGCCCGGCAGCTGGGGCAGCTGCGCCAGGCGGTTGATCACCTGCTGCTGGGCTTGTTCGTAATTGAAATCATAGGTGAACTGGATCTTCACGTCCGACAGGCCGAACAGCGAGATCGCGCGGATCGCCGTCATGTGCGGCAGGCCCGACATCTGCACTTCGATCGGAATCGTGACGTTGCGTTCCATTTCCTCGGCCGAAAGGCCCGAAGACTGGGTCACGATTTCCACCATCGGTGGCACGGGGTCGGGATAGGCTTCGATGTTGAGATTGTAAAACGCGATGCCGCCCGCCACGAGCATCAGCACGAAGAAGGCGACAATCGTCAGGCGCTGGCCCAGCGCATAGCGTACCAGCTTGACCATCAGTCGAGCCCCGCTTCGTTCACGAAGATGGCGCCCTGGGTCACGACCTTTTCACCCGGGTTGAGGCCGGAAATGATCGTTACGCGGCCATCGTGGCTTTCGCCGGTCACCACGTCGCGCGCCTTGACGCGGCCGTGGCCCAGCCACACCCACACGCGGGCGCTGTCGCCCTCGTGGATCACCGCCTCGGCCGGCAGGCTGAGCAGGTGCGGGGTCACCGGGGCCGTCGAAACTTCCTTCTCGGGCGTTTCAATGGTGAAGTTGGCAAACATCTGCGGCTTCAACGCGCCATCGGCATTGGGAATCGTGGCGCGCACTTGCAGGCGATGCGACACCGGATCGATCTGTGCACCGACGTTGTCGATCGTCGCGTCAAACGTGCGGCCGGGGAATGCCGTGGCGGTCACCACTACCTTGTCACCCAGGTGCACGCGCGAGGCATCGCTTTCGGCCACTTGCGCCACCAGCCACACGCGCGACAGATCGGCGATCAGGAACGCCGGCTGGCTCCCGGCGGCATTGGCGCCACCGGCCACATACTGCCCCTGCGCGATCGAGCGGGTCACCACCACGCCACCGATCGGCGCGCGCAGCACGGCATTGCTGCCAGCACCCGTGCCGGCGCCGAACACGCCCAGCTTGGCTTGGGCGGCGGTCACGGCGGCATTGGCAATGCCCAGCTGCGATTGCGCGGCCACCAGGTCGCTGCGCGCCTGCTGCAAGTCTTTCAACGCGCCACCGGCGGTGCGATAGATTTCCTCGGCGCGCTGGGCGTTTTCGGTCGCCACGCGCACTTGCGCCGATGCGCTGGTGCGCTGCGCCAGGGCGGCAGCCAGGGCATTGCGCGCATCGGCGATGTCGGTGGTGTGCACCGACAGCAGCGGGCTGCCAGCCTGCACGCGATCGCCGTTCTGCACGAAGACCTGCTGCACCTGGCCCGAATAGGGCAGGAACACCGGGGTCGAGCGCGTTTCGTCCACCGTGATCTGGCCGCTGGCGCCCGTGCGGGCATAGCCATCGTCCGCGCCGGCCGTTTCGATCTTGAGGCTGGCCACCTGGCTGTCGGTCAGTTGCACTTCGCCGGCCGGCAGCGGGGCCGCCACCGGCTCGGGCTGGTGCATCCAGGAACGCAGGGCAGTGGCTCCTGTCGCCACCAGGGCCACGGCGGCAACCGACAGGGCCAGAACCCTGATCTGCTTTGCACGGGACATCTGCGGCACGGCGTGTTCGAAATTCATGGCGCGCGGTCTTCTCTTCGGTCCAAAGATGGCAGCTTGTCTATCAACCGTTGCAGGCGAGAGACAGGCCGATGCTGCCCTCTGGCCCACGCCGCCTGTCCGCGCCACTAGCGGTCTCGTTAAATTACCGTAATGCAGGCCATCCGGCGTGCCCGGAGCGCACAAAATGCAGGCGCCGTGCGGCCGGGCGGGTGTCGCACCCCGGCCCGGGTTTCGCAGCAATCGGTAAAGATTTGCCCGTCATCCGCGCCGCCGATCGCCCGCCCATCCCACCGCGGCGTTGTGCAATTTGTCCACGCCGCCTAGGGTCTGCCACCAGACCGTCACACCTGAAACAATTTGCGGAGCATCCCTTGGCCCGGCGCCTTACGCTTTACATCGTCATCGCCATGATCCTGGGGATCGCCACGGGCTATGCCCTCAACCGCGCGCTGCCGGCCGACAGCCCAACGCTGGCGACGGCCGCCGAAACGCTCAAGCTGCTGCCTGATGTGTTCCTGCGCCTGATCAAGATGATCATTGCGCCGCTGATCCTGGCCACGCTGGTGTCGGGCATCGCCGGCATGGGTGACAGTACGGCGCTGGGTCGCATCGGCGGCCGGGCGCTGGGCTGGTTCATCACCGCCTCCCTGGTGTCGATCAGCATGGGCCTTCTGCTGGTCAATCTGTTCCGCCCCGGCCACGGGTTGCAGTTTGCCGCCTCGGCAAAAGTCGGCGATCTCGCCACGGCCGATTTCACCGTGCACCATTTCGTGCTGCAGATCGTGCCGACCAGCCTGCTCGATGCCATGGCGCAGAACAACGTGCTGCAGATCCTGGTGTTCTCGCTGTTTGCTGGCCTGGCGCTGTCTGCCATCGGCGAAAAGGGCGCGCCGCTGCTGCGCGGGGCAGAGGCGCTGGCCAGCCTGATGCTGACGATGACCGACTATGTGATGAAGGCCGCACCGCTGGCCGTGTTCGGCGCGCTGGCGGCGGTGGTCGCCACCAAGGGCCTGGGCATCATCGTCACCTATGGCGTGTTCGTGTCGGAATTCTATTTCGCGCTGCTGCTGTTGTGGGGCCTGTTGCTGGGGCTGGGCGGCATCTTCCTGGGCAAGCGCGTGCTGCTGCTGGCGCGCTATATTCGCGAGCCGGTGCTGCTGGCCTTTTCCACGGCCAGTTCGGAAAGCGCGCTGCCGCGCCTGTTCGAACAGCTCGACCGGTTCGGCGTGCCGCGCCGCATTTCGGGCTTCGTGCTGCCGCTGGGCTATTCGTTCAATCTCGATGGCTCGATGATGTATACCAGCTTTGCCACGATGTTCATCGCGCAGGCCTACAACATCCCGCTATCCTGGCAGCAGCAGATCGCCATGCTGCTCACCCTCATGGTCACGTCCAAGGGCATCGCCGGCGTGCCGCGCGCCAGCCTGGTGGTGATCGCCGCCACGCTGACCCAGTTCGGCCTGCCGGTAGAAGGCATTGCCCTGCTGCTGGGCGTCGATACTTTCCTCGACATGGGTCGCACGGCCACCAACGTGGTGGGCAACGCCGTGGCAACAGCGGTCATCACCCGCTGGGAAGGCATGCTGCAGGTGCCGCTCGATCCCGATGCCCCGGCCCCGGTGCCACCGCACGATACGCCGGAACACGGCCGGCGCGGGCTGCATCTCGACCAAGGCCAGTAAGCGTAGGGCCAGTAACCGCTATTTCGCCAGCGTCACCGGCTGAAACTGGCCCAGCCCGCACGAACCGCGCGGGCCGCCGCCCGGCCCGGTCTGCAACACGGTGATCACGTCCACGCTGCACAGTTGCGCCTGGCTGGTGGCATAGCCGAAGGTCTGCTGGAACCCCAGGCCATAGCAGCGCTGGGGCAGCGTGTTGCGATACCAGCGATTGCCGACGCGGAAATCGATCGTCCAGTCATCGCGCACCCGGCTTTCGCTGATCTGGCTGAGCGGAATGCAACTTTCCGCCCGGCCGATCGGTGTGGCCGCCGGCGTCTTGGGGGAATGGCCATCGGCCCCGGCGCTGCGTGGGCCATCGCCGGGCGTGCAGGCCGCCAGAGCGATGAGCAAGGCGGCAACCGGGATCGAACGAACCATGGCACTCTCTCCTTGGCATGGCGCGTTGATCACGCCGGCTTTTTGGCAGTCACCTTTTTGCTGGCAACCTTCTTCTTCGCAACCGGCGGCTTGGCCCCCTGTTCCAGCACCTTGGGCTTGAAGCCGCACAGGTCCACCACCGGGCAGCGCCAGCATTCGGGCGTGCGCGCCTTGCAGATATAGCGCCCATGCAGGATCAGCCAATGGTGCGCGCCCAGGCGAAACGGCCCTGGCACTTTCTTGTCCAGTTGCGCTTCCACCGCTTCGGGGGTCTTGCCCTTGGCAAGGCCGGTGCGGTTGCCAACGCGGAAGATGTGCGTGTCCACCGCAAAAGTTTCCATGCCGAACGCGGTATTGAGCACGACATTGGCCGTCTTGCGCCCCACGCCAGGCAGCGCGGTCAAGGCATCGCGGTCGTCCGGCACTTCGCCGCCATGGTCGCGCACCAGGATTTCCGACAGCGCGATCACGTTCTTAGCCTTGGTGTTGAACAGGCCGATGGATTTGATGTGTTCTTTCAGGCCTTCCTCGCCCAAGGCAACCATCTGCGCCGGAGTCTTCACCTCTTCGAACAGGCGCCGCGTCGCCTTGTTGACGCCCACGTCGGTGGCCTGCGCCGAAATCGTCACGGCCACCAGCAACTGATAGGTGTTGCCATAGGCCAGCTCGGTTTCGGGCGCGGGGTTGGCCTCGGCCAGGCGGCGAAAGAATTCGAAGATCTGGTCCTTCTTCAAGGCGGTCAGTCCCCCAGCCCCAGCACCTGTGGCATGGTATAGCGGCCGGGCTCCTGGACCAGCAACCATTCGCCGGCGCGGATCGCACCCTTGGCAAAGATGCCGCGGTTTTCCGCCAGGTGCGACAGGCTCAAGCGTTCGTTATCGGCCAGAAAATGTACGGTGTGATCGCCTGCAACGCTGCCACCGCGCAGCGCGGCAAAGCCGATCGTGCCGGTCTCGCGCTGGCCGGTCATGCCATCGCGCCCACGCACGGCCACGTCCTTGAGGCCCACCTGGCGGCCGCGCGCCGCCGCCTCGCCCAGCAGCAGCGCCGTACCCGATGGCGCATCCACCTTCATGCGGTGGTGCGTCTCGACGATCTCGATGTCCCAATCCGTCCCCAGCCGCGCGGCGGCTTCCTGCACCAAGTGCGCCAGCAGCGTGACGCCAAGCGAGGTATTGCCGGTCTGCAGCACGGCAATCGAAACCGCCGCCGCATCGATCAGCCAGTGGTGCCGTTCTTCCAGGCCCGTCGTGCCCACCACGATCGGCGTGCCCGTGGCGATCGCGGCATCGAGGTTGAATTCCAGCGCGGCCGGCGCGGAAAAGTCGACCAGCACGTCGCTCGCCTGGGCCAGCGCCATGACATCGCCATCGCGGTCGATCCCGCCCGCCAGGTCGTGCCCGGCCGCCGTCACGGCGGCCTGCAACGCCTGCCCCATGCGCCCCGCGCTGCCGATGATGCCGATGCGTGCCATGTCCGTTGCGTCCTTCTGCTCTGCCGTGCGCACCCCTTACGGCGTTCGCCCGCCCTCGGTCGAGACAGAATGCGCCGGCCGCCAGCGCAAGCCATCGATCACCACGCGCAGCGCGGGCGAAACATGCGCGCGGCTGGGATAATAGAGGTGATAGCCGGGATAGGGCTCGCACCAATCGTCGAGCACCTGGATCAGCCGTCCGGCGGCAATGTCGGCCGTCACTCCGCTTTCGGGCAGGAAGGCAAAGCCCAGATCATCGCGCATCGCCTGCGCGGCCAGGGCCAGGGTGTTGACCGTCAGCGGCCCTTCCACCCGCATGCGCAGCGCCTCTCGGCCGCGCGAAAACTCCCAGGCATAGATGCCGCCGCGCGTGGGCAGGCGAAAATTGATGCACGGATGCGCTGCCAGGTCGCGCGGATGGCGCGGCAGATCGCGCCCGGCGCAGAACGCCGGCGTTGCCACCACCACCATGCGCAGATCCGGCCCGATCGGCACCGCCACCATGTCGCGCGCCAGGATATCGCCCGATCGCACACCGGCATCCAGCCCGGCCGCCACGATATCGACCAGGCCATTGTCGACCAGCACTTCGACCGAAATCTCGGGCCAGGCGCGCAGGATGCGGCGCAGGCCCGGCCATACCACGGTTTCGGCCGATCCCTCGTCCACCGTCAGCCGCACCAGGCCCGATGGCCGCGCCAGGCTTTCGCCCAGAGCATCGACCGCCGCATCGATCGCGGCGAAATGCGGCGCCACGCCTTGGGCCAGCCGCTCGCCCTCGGGGGTGGGCGCCACGGCGCGGGTCGTGCGGTTGAGCAGGCGCACCCCGATCTGCGCCTCCAGCCCGGCGATCGTGCGGCTCAGCGCCGATTGCGAAGTGCCGAGTTGCGCGGCAGCGCGGGTAAAGCTGCGCTCGCGCACCACGGCCAACAGCGCGCGCAGGTCATCATGGTCGGGGCGGATCATTGATGCATTCCTGATATCAGTCCATGCCCTAATTGCCCCATTATCAGCTTAATGGCGATAGCCTAGAGAGGCCGCCATCCCTCTCCCCCCTTCTTGAAAGGACCTGCTGCATGACCGTCATGGCCTATGCCGCGCCCGCGGCCGACCAGCCGCTCGGCCCCCTTGCCATCACCCGCCGTGAACCCGGCCCCAACGATGTCGCCATTGCCATCGCCTGGTGCGGGGTCTGCCACTCTGACCTGCACACCGCGCGCAACGAATGGAACAACGCGGTCTATCCGGTGGTGCCCGGGCACGAGATCGTCGGCCACGTCACGGCCGCTGGTGCCGATGTCACCAAGTTCAAGGTGGGTGACACCGTCGGCGTTGGCTGCATGGTCGATTCGTGCGGCCATTGCGGCGCGTGCCACGATGGGCTGGAACAGTTCTGCGAAGAAGGCATGACGCAGACCTACAATTCGCCCAGCAGCGATGCCCCCGGCCACACGCTGGGTGGCTATAGCCAGGCAATCGTGGTCGATCAGGGCTTTGTCCTGCATGTCCGCCATGCGCCCGACCAGCTCGCTGCGGTTGCGCCGCTGCTCTGCGCCGGGATCACCACCTGGTCGCCGCTGCGCCACTGGAACGTTGGGCCGGGCAAGAAGGTCGGCATCGTCGGCATCGGCGGCCTGGGCCACATGGGCGTCAAGCTTGCCCGCGCGCTCGGTGCGCACGTCGTGGCTTTCACCACCAGCCCGGCCAAGCGCGAGGAAGCCATGGCGCTCGGCGCGCACGAGGTCGTCGTCTCGCGCAACGACGATGAGATGGCCGCCCATGCCGGCAGCCTCGATTTCATCCTCGATACCGTGGCCGCCAGCCACAACCTCGATGCCTTCGTCACTCTGCTCAAGCGTGACGGCACGCTGTGCCTGGTCGGTGCGCCCGAACATCCGCATCCCAGCCCGACCGTGTTCAACCTGATCTTCGGCCGCCGCTCGATCGCCGGTTCGCTGATCGGCGGCATCGCCGAAACCCAGGAAATGCTCGATTTCTGTGCCGAGCACGGCATCGTCTCGGAAATCGAAACCATCGCCATGCAGGATATCAACCAGGCCTGGGACCGCATGGAAAAGGGTGACGTGCGCTATCGCTTCGTGATCGATTCGAGCACGTTCGCCTGATCCTTCCGCGCTGGCCATCCCTGGCCCTCATGCCGGATTGGCACACCCGTGCCGATCCGGCATGATCGCGGCATGAGCCTGCCCAAGCATATCGTGATCCTCACCGGCGCCGGCGTTTCGGCCGAAAGCGGAATCGACACTTTCCGCAGCGGCGCCAATGGCGGCCCCAGCCTGTGGGAGCAACACCGCGTGGAAGACGTCGCCACGCCCGAGGCCTTTGTCCGCGATCCCGATCTCGTGCTGCGCTTTTACGACATGCGCCGCGCCGCCATTCAGGAAAAGCTGCCCAACGCGGCGCACCGCGCGCTGGCCCGGCTTGAGCACGCCTGGCCGGCCAAGGTGCCGGGCGGCAGCGTCACGCTGGTGACGCAAAACGTCGATGACCTGCACCGCCGCGCCGGATCGGACAATCTCATCCCCATGCACGGCCAGCACCTTTCGGCCTGGTGCACCGCGTGCGACAGCCGCCATGCCTGGACCGGCCCGCTGATCGACCGGCCACCCTGCCCCAGCTGCGGCACCGCAGCGCTACGGCCGGATATCGTCTGGTTCGGTGAAGTGCCCTATCGCATGGACGATATCCACGATGCCATGGCCCGGGCAGACCTGTTCGTGTCGATCGGCACCTCGGGGGCAGTCTATCCGGCCGCCGGCTTCGTGCGGCTGGCGCGGGAAATCGGCGCCGAAACGCTCGAGCTCAATCTCGACCGCAGCCAGGGTTCGGCCTGGTTCCACGATACCCGCCTGGGCCCCGCCACGCAGATCGTGCCCGATTGGGTGGATGAACTGCTCAAGACACCGTGATTTTCAAAGGAGCGCGAAAGAGCCCGGACAAGGTCTCCAGGGAGCCTCGGTCCGGGCCAAGTCCCAGGATCGTGGCTCGCACCACGCGCCTGTCGGGTCGCACTTGTTGTCTACGCGCGCGTGGCGCTACCGCCATCCCCTGAACGCGGTATGGTTACGCTTTTTTTCACACCCACGTCGGCGTTCAGGCGGCGGGTCGGTCGGTGCCACAGGTGGTGCAGGCTGGATCGTGCGCAATCCGCATCGTGCGCAGGCCGGGCTTCAATCCATCGATCACGTGCAACTGGCCCCACTGCGGATCGCCCAGGCTGGCCACGCCTTCCAACAACACGCGCAGCGCCGCCATGGCGCCGAATGTGCCGACCATGCCGACCATCGCCCCCAGCACGCCTTGCGCCGCGCACGTGTCGCAATCGTCGGCATCGAATGCGTCGCCCACAAAGCAGCGATAGCAGGCCTCGCCCGGCCGATGCCCGGCAAAGTTGGCCACCTGGCCCTGGAACCGGCCAAGCGCCGCACTGGTCAGCGGCACGCCGGCTGCCACGCAGGCATCAGATACCGCCAGGCGCGTGGCAAAGTTGTCCGATCCGTCCAGCACCACATCAGCCCCGGCGATCAGCGCGGCGGCGTTGTCATGCCCGATGCGGGTACGATGGGCCTGCACCACCAGGTCGGGATCAAAGCGCGCCACCCACTGCGCCGCAGCCTCGGCCTTGGCATGGCCCACATCGGCCAGGGCAAAGATCGTCTGGCGCTGAAGATTGGATGGCTCGATCACATCATCGTCGATCAGGGTCAGCCGCCCCACGCCCGCGCCCGCCAGGTATTGCAAGGCCGGCGCGCCGATCCCGCCCACGCCCACCAGCACCACATGCGCGCCCATGATCCGCGCCTGGCCCGCGCCGCCCACCTCCGGCAGCACGATATGGCGGGCAAAGCGGTTCAAGCGGTCTGGCGTAATGGCAGGCGTCATGGCCGTGGAGGTAGGCGCCCGCGCGCAAAAAGGCGAGAGGCGCCGTTTGCAAAGCCGCTGCCGCGCGCCCACACTGCCGGCCATGAGAGACCGGATCTGGATCGTGCTGATCCTCGCCCTGCTGCTGGGCGTGGTAGTCGGCTGGTGGGGCAAGGGCCGCTGGGCCGAACACGCATGCCAGGCCAGCGGCGGCACGTGGTACGATACCGCCAGCGCCTGTGGAAAAGTCAGCGCAAAAACCTGATCACAAACTGTGCATCACCGGCCGATAACCCGGTGCAAAAGCCTGTGCACGATGGCCGGATAACCCCGGCAAAAGCCGGGTATGATCCTGCGGAAAAGCTGCGCACAACCATGGGGACAGGCCTGGGGACAGGATTGCGCACAACCCTGTGGCAAACCTGTGCGCAAGCCGGGCACAATCCTGTGCACGCGCGGTGGAGCGGTGGTGGAAACCCGGCCCCGTCACACGCGGCCGGGCATCACAACGGTGTGGGTCAGTCTTCCAACTGGCGCAGCAGGGTGCGCACGTCGCCGTCCATGTCGGCATCGCGGCTACGCAGATCCTCGATCAGGCGCACGGCGTGAATCACCGTCGAGTGATCGCGACCGCCAAACTTGCGGCCGATTTCGGGATAGGACCGCGGGGTGAGCACCTTGGCCAGGTACATCGCCACCTGGCGCGGACGCACCACGGCACGGGCCCGGCGCTTTGACGCCATTTCCGAGCGATCGACGCGATAGAACTGGCACACGGTGCGCTGGATCTCGTCGATGGTGATGCGGCGGCGGTTGGCCGACAGGATATCGGTCAACTGCTCCTCGGCCAGTTGCAGGCTCACCTGCTGTCCGGTCAGCTGGGCAAAGGCGATCAGCTTGTTGAGGCCACCGACCAGTTCGCGCACGTTGCGGTTGATCGTGCGGGCGAGGAATTCGACCACGTCTTGCGGCACCTGCGCACTGGTGAAGCGCGACAGGCGGTGCTCCAGGATCTGGCGCCGCAGCTCGATGTCAGCAGCCTGTATATCGGCGACGAGCCCCATCGAGAGGCGTGAGAGCAGGCGCTGTTCGACCCCGTCGAGCGCCTGGGGCGCGCGATCGGCCGCGACTACCAGGCGCTTGCCGGCGCTCAGCAGGGCATCGATGGTGTGGAGGAATTCCTCCTGGGTGCTGGCCTTGCCGATGATGAACTGGATATCGTCCACCAGCAGCATGTCGAAGCTGCGCAGGCGGCTCTTGAACTCGATCATCTCGTTCTGGCGCATGGCCTGAACGAATTCGATCATGAACCGCTCGGCCGAGCAGTAGAACACCCGTGCGCCCGGCCGCGCGGCCATAAAGCCGTTGGCAATGGCGTGGAGCAGATGCGTCTTGCCCTGCCCGGTGGACCCCTTGAGGTAGAGCGGCGAGAACTGCGGCTTTTCGGCCGCCGCCATGCGCTGAGCGGCATTGAGCGCCAGGACATTGGCACTGCCGGTCACGAAATCGCCAAACGTCAGCGACGGATCGATGCCCGAGGCCGACACATCGAAGCCGGCCACGGTCTGCGGCGCCGGGGCGGCAACCGGACGGCTGGCCGGGGCCAGCGTCGGCGCGCTTTCGTTGGCCGCCGGCACGCGCAGTTCGGG
>NZ_APCQ01000481.1:0-1640 GCF_000410615.1 Novosphingobium sp. B-7
GCCCGAGCCGGAGGCGCCGCCGATCGTCGTCAACCACGCGCCAGAGCCGCCGCCCCCGCCTCCACCTCCGCCGCCGCCACCCCCGCCGGTCGCCATTTCCACGCTGATCGTCACTGTGTCACCGCCCACCGCCTGCAAGGATTGCGAGACGGTCAGGCTGTCGGTGTCGCCCACTGGCGAAGTGCTGATCGAGCGTGGCAGCTGGGATATCGTGCACCAGAAATGGGTCTATCGCCGCACCCCGACCAAGACGCGGGGGCAGAACGCCGACGCGTTCATCGCTGCGCTGGCCGGCGATCGCCCGCTGGGCGTCAAGGCGATTTCCGGCACCGAGGGTTGCACCGCCACGGGCGATGCGGGCGGCAACGTTGCGCTGCGCTGGGTCGATGGTATGCGCGATGACCGCCTGACCGTCAGCTTTGCCTGTGCGCCCTATGCCGGCAGCACCTGGGAACGCCACGTGCGTGATGCAGCGGCGCTGCTCAAGCTGACTCGCCCGATCTTTTAAAGCGTCACGCCGCGTTTCCAGATGCCGATGGCGCGTTCGTCATTGGCTTCGTTGCGCGCCGGGGTGCCACTGGCAATGGCGAGGATGCGCGTCAGCAGCGCCTGGGCTGCGGTGTCCATGCCGATATCGAGCGCCTGGCCGGCATCGAAATCGATCCAGCCCGGTTTGTGCCGCGCCAGCGCGCTGTTCGAGGCGATCTTGACCGTGGGCACCGGGCTGCCCAGCGGCGTGCCGCGCCCGGTTGAAAACAGCGTGAGCGTGGCGCCGGCCGCCGCCAGCGCGGTGGTGGAAACGGCATCGTTGCCCGGCGCCTCCAGCACGGTGAGCCCGCCCTGGCTGACCTGCCCGCCATAGTCGATCACGTCGGTCACCAGGGCCTGGCCGCCCTTTTGCACCGCGCCCAGCGACTTTTCCTCCAGTGTGGTGATGCCGCCGGCGATGTTGCCGGGACTGGGGTTTTCCGAAACCGGCTCCCCATGGTCGAGGAAATAGCGCTTGAAGCGATTGACCAGGGTGGAGAGCCGATCAAACACATCAGGGCTGGTGGCGCGGCCAAGGAGCAGGGTTTCCGCGCCGAACATCTCGGGAATTTCGGTAAGGATGGCAGTGCCGCCGGCTTGCGTCACCGCATCGGTCATTCGCCCGATCAGCGGGTTGGCGGTCAGCCCGCTCATCGCATCCGATCCCCCGCATTTGACGCCAAGGCGCAGGGCGGAAAGCGGCACGGTGCTGCGCGTGTCCTGCGCCATCAGGCCGAGCAGATCGGCCAGATGGGCTTCCCCGGCGGCGAACTCATCACTTTCCGATTGCGCGCGCAGCACCCGCAGGCGATCGCGCCGACTGGCAGGAATGCGCCCCAGCAGCGCATCGAGCTGGTTGGATTCGCAGCCCAGGCCCAGCAGCAGCACGCCTCCGGCATTGGGGTTGCAGGCCAGCGCCGCCAGGATCGCAGCCGTGCCATCGAGATCGGCGCCGAGTTGTGAACAGCCGAACGGATGGTTGAACGCATGCACGCCATCGATCGCCGCGCCCGGCATGGCGGCGGCCATGGCCTGGCCGCGCGGTGCCAGCCGCTCGCCCAGCCGCCCGACGCAGCCCACCGTGGGCAGGATCCACACCTCGTTGCGCGTGC
>NZ_APCQ01000483.1:0-6771 GCF_000410615.1 Novosphingobium sp. B-7
CGATTTTTGCAACAGAGCCCTCTGGTTCAACTCGGCCAATTCGAGCACCTGGTATCTGGTTCCTGGGCTGATAGTCCTCATCATGACCCTGGTTGGCGGATTCCTAACCTCGATGGTCATCGCCCGGGAATGGGAGCGCGGAACGATGGAGGCCCTTTTCGTCACCCCGGTGCGTTCCCTCGAAATACTGCTCGCCAAAATCATCCCGTACTTCGCGGTGGGTATGGGAGGGCTGACGCTCTGCCTGGTCGCCGCCCGGGGGTTGTTCCATGTGCCGCTTCACGGTTCGCTCTGGGTGCTGATGGTCAGTTCAATGCTTTATCTGATGGTCGCACTGAGTCTGGGGTTGTTGATTTCAGCGGCCGCCCGCAATCAGTTTCTTGCAAGCCAGGTCGCCGTCATCATTACCTTCCTGCCGGCCCTGATGCTCTCCGGCTTCCTGTTTGACCTGCACAACGTACCGACCGGCATCCAGAAGGTCGCGTCCATCCTGCCTGCAACCTACTACGTTGAACTGGCGCGCATGAGCTTCCTGGCCGGCGACAACCTCAACCTAATCGTGCGCGACTGGACAATCCTTGTCGTGCAGTTTGCCGTGCTCATCACGGGCGCGCGTCTACGAACCAAGAAGACATTGGACCGATGATGACTCTGCTCGAATCCATTACTGGTTCTCTTCGCCGAATCTCCTTCCTGTTCCGCAAGGAAGTCTTGGCGATTTTGAAGGACCCCGCCATCCGGGTAATTCTCATCGTCCCGATTGTTATCCAGTCGCTGGTCTTCGGTTACGCGGCCACCTACGACCTCAATCATGTGCGATACGCCGTTCTAAATGAGAGTCATGGCGCAGCCTCGACAAATCTGCTGGCTCGTCTGGAGGGCTCAAAGGTCTTTGTACGGGCGGCGACGCTGCGCAATTCAAGCGATATTGCTCGTGCTATCGACAATGGCGAGGCGCTGCTGGTTCTCCACTTCGCGCCCGACTTCGACGCGAAACTAGCATCAACGGGTAGCGCACCTGTTCAGCTCATTCTCGATGGGCGTAACTCGACCACTGCCAATATGGCGGCTGGCCACCTGAGCACCCTGATTGGCCAATTCAACGCTTCACTACCCAACGCGGTACGTCCACCCGTCAACATTGAAATCCGAGCCTGGTTCAATCCCAACCTGGAATCTCGGTGGAACATCGTTCCCGCCCTGATTGCTTCCCTGAGCATGATTCAAACTTTGCTGTTGGCCGCATTGTCGGTGGCCCGTGAGCGTGAACAGGGCACGTTCGACCAACTGCTCGTGACGCCACTGCGACCCATGGAGATTTTGATTGGCAAGGCGTCGCCGGCCATCACTATCGGACTGGTGCAGGCAAGCCTGGTTTTCTGCGTGGCGCTGTTCTGGTTCCGGATTCCGTTCCAGGGGTCCTTGGTTGTGCTCTATGTGGGGCTTGTCGCCTTTACAACGGCCTGCGTTGGTATTGGTCTCTCCATCTCGGCGCTGTCCCTGAATATGCACCAGGCAATGGTTTACGCCTTCGTACTCATCATGCCGCTCATCCTGTGTCAATGGACACCCAGTTTTACGAGCTAAGGCGACACCCAGTGTTACGAGGTGTCGCGTTGCATGAGAGGTATGATTTCAGGGGTGGGGAGCATGCTCCCCACCCCTGAAGTTTCGCCGCCGATGTGGTGGTTTTCAGGCCTTGAAGGCGTCCTCGAGGTCGCGCAGGCGGTAGCTACGGCCCTTGATGTTGAGGACGTGGGCGCGGTGGAGCAGACGGTCGAGAATGGCCGTGGCAAGGACTTCGTCGCCAGCGAGCAGCTCGGTCCAGTCGCGGATGCTTTTGTTAGTGGTAATCATCATCGCGCCGCGGCCGTAACGATAGCTGACGAGACGGAAGAACAGGCTGGCTTCCTCGCGGTTGAGTGGATCGTAGCCCATCTCGTCGATCAGCAGGAGCGCGCTCGACATGTATTTGCGCATCTTGATCCGCGGCGGCGGCAACTGGGCATCATGGCGCAGCGCAGCCATGAGCTCGTCGAAGCGATAGTACTGAACGGAAAAGCCGAGCTGGACCGCGCGGATGCCGAGCGCGGCGAGCAGGTGCGACTTGCCCACGCCAGGCGGCCCCTGCAGCAGGACCACCTCGGCGTTGCGGATCCAGCTGCCCGTGGCGAGTGTGTCGATGCGCGAGCGCTCTATGGCAGGCTGGAAGGCAAAATCGAAGTTCTCCAGCGTCTGGCCCGACGGCAGCTTCGAGTTCTTGAGCATGACCCGCACCCGCCGCTCTTCGCGGCCAGCGAGTTCGGTGGTGAGGAGCCGGTCGAGGAAGACGTGCGCACCGATCTCGTCGCGCACCGCATCGCCGAGCAGGCCCTCGAGCGCCTCGGCGGCATGGCCGCAGGCCAGTTGCCCCAGCTTCTCGCGGGTGGCGTCGATATCGAGCCTGATCCGGGGTGCGTTCATCGGGCCACCTCCGCAAGGCGCGCATAGAGGTCGAGAGAGCGATGCTGAACGCCACTGGCGGCGATCTCCTGCAGCTTGCGGCCCATCCGGCCGAGTGGCAGCGGCGGCATCACCCGGGGCGTGCCCGGGCCCTCGAAATGGGCCGGATCGATGATGATCAGCGCCTCGGTTCCGCGCGGGTGGCTGGCGACGACCTTGCAGTCCTTGAGGAACAGGACCCGGCCGGAAAGCCCTCGCACCTCGACCTCCTGGCGGATGTAGGCAAACGGAACGGTGTACTGGCGGCCCTCGAAGCTGACCATGCAATCCTCGCCAACCCGGCGGCGGACAGCGACGTCGAACGGCTCGGGCAGCGTCTCGGGAAGACGGGTCAGCAGGAACCGTTCCTGCTCCCAGGCCTGGGCCACCGTTGTGCCGGTCGCCGGGCAGCGCAGTTGGCCTGAACGTTCGGTCATCCGCTCATCTGTCCAGGCCTGCAGATCGGCCAGGCCGGAGAACACGCCGCTGTACGGGTCAAGGTACTCCCGGCAATCGCGGACCGAGCGCTCGACCTTGCCCTTTGCCCGGGGCTGACGAACCTGACAGGCATCGACGTGGAAGTGCATCGCCCGCGCAAAACGACGATAGGCCGGGTTGATCTCTCCCCACGCGCCCGCTCCCTTCGACAGCGCCGTCTTCACGTTGTCGATGCGCATCACCGCGGCAACCCCGCCAAGGCGCTGGAAGCAGCCGAGATGGCACGACTGCCACGCCAGCGCGTCCTTCGAGCGCGACCACACGATCGCCCGCTTGCGGCTCCACGACAACGTCATCACCAGCGCCGAGAGGTCAACCACTTCCTCGCCCAGCACCATGCCCGGAAACTCGGCCCAGTCGACCTGCGCTTGCGCGCCCGGCGGTGTCTCCACTCGTCGCCGCGCCCGGATCACCGGCGCCGGATATTTGCGCGACCAATACCGCTGCACCGACTTCAGGCTCCCGGTGTAGCCGTGCTCGCGAACCAGCCACTCGTGCAACGCCGCAATGTTGATCGCGCCGTCCCCACGACTGCTGCGCCAATGCGCGATCGCCTCGGCATGTGCGGCCGCCTTGCCGATCTGCCGGCTCCGCCCATCCACCGCGCCCTCAGCGCGCCGGCGGCGGTGATAACGAACCGACCCTTCCGTAACCCCCAGCAGCCGCGCAACAGCGCTCTGCGAATGCCCTTGCTTCAACAGCACACCCATCGCCGTCAATGCCTCGTCATCGAGACAACCCATCGTCCTCTCCCGGAAGACTACCCGCCGGGAAATCGATCAGGCCAAGGCGACACCTCGTAAAGCTGGATGTCGCCTTACGGCTCCTGTGAACTGTCCTTCAACATCCTGTTGTCCGGGCTCGTCACGCCCGTTGGCAACATGCCTACCGCACTACAGATTCTGACTTACGCCGACCCGTTGCGATTCGCCATCGACCTGGTTCGCCGGGTCTATCTGGAGGGTGCTGGTTGGCAGGACGTAGGAATGGATTTTGTCCCGATGCTGGTGATAGCCGCGATAACGCTTCCCGTTGCCGCATGGCTTTTCCGAAATCGGCTGACCTAAGGGGAATGCAATGAAGAACACCTTAACCTTGCGTGTGCATCGGTCGCTGTGGCTCCTGAGCACGAGCATTCTATTGTCGGCATGTGCAGCCGTTGGCCCTGACTATAAGGCACCGGAGCTTTTGTCTCCGGCCACTTGGTCTTTATGGTCGAGCTCGAGCAAAGAATTGCCCAGGAACGAGGGGATGCAGGGAGCCCCCGAGCATAAGTGGTGGGCTGCATTTCAGGATTCCGTGCTGGACCAGTTGGAAACCCGCGTGCTTGAGTCCAGCCCAGACTTGAAGACTGCAATGCTTCACTATGAACAGGCACGCTCTCAGAGGAGTGTCACTGCTAGCCAGCAAGTCCCCGAAGTCAAACTCCAGGGTGGCGCAATTCGCCAGCGGCAGAGCGAATACGCGGCGGGGGACCGGGTGCTGGACGTAATGGCGCCGAATAATCGGGATGCGGTTGCCAAATCACTATCCGAGCCTTACACCTCCTACCAAGGCGGATTCGATGCGTCTTGGGAAATTGACCTGTGGGGACGTGTGCGCCGAGCGGTTGAGGCTGCTGATGCAGACATCGCCAATTCGTTGGCATTACTTGACCAGACCAGACTCGTCATCTCCAGCGACTTGGCGATGGCCTATATCGACCTGCGCACAACGCAACGCCTGTTGAAATTGACGCGGGACGACATCACGGCCCTGCGCGAGCGGACATCTATGATGGAGTCTAGGAGCAAGCATGGACTCGCCAACGATTTGGACCTTGAGCGCCAGCGGCTGCAACTGGCTGACCTTGAGGCACAGATGCCCCCGCTACTTGAACAGGAGGCACAGTCCAAGAACCGTATTTGCCTGCTTCTCGGGCTGCGCCCCGGTGATTTGGCCAAAGAGCTGGCCGCCGAGAGTGCTCCTGCCGCGGCAATGGTGTTGCCTCAATACAAGCTCGGCGTGCCATCTGAGTTGGCCGGTCGACGCCCTGACATTCGTGCGGCCGAAGCGCGCTTACATCAGGCAACTGCGGCGATAGGCGAAGCCCAGGCCCAGCTTTATCCTAGTGTTCGCCTTGGTCTTCGCTTCGGTTTGGATTCCTACGAAGCTGGCAAGTTTGGTGATTGGGGTAGCCGCTTCTGGTCTATCGGTCCGAGTTTGGATTTGCCGATTTTCGATGGTGGCCGCCGTCGTGCCACCGTGACGCTACGAGAACTGCGCCAGCAGGAAGCTGCTATCGAATTTCAACGGACGGTATTGAGGGCTTGGCAGGAAGTTGACGATGCATTGACGTCCTATGCAGCAGAACAGGAACGGCAACAGCGCCTTCTTGTTAAGGCTCAAAGCAGTGCTGATGTCTATCAGTTGGCACAAGCTCGGGAGCGTGCCGGGTTGGTCGATTACCTCAATGTTATCGACGCCCAGCGTACCGACATTCAAGCAAGGCGTGACGTTGTTGCAAGCCAGGGGCGCACGCAGCTTCGCTTCATTGCAATATACCGAGCACTGGGTGGTGGAGTGGCTGAAACTGCTGACTGATGCTCCGCTTGGGTGGAGGCAGAAACTAAGAAAGCAGCCGTTCAAATGACAGCTTTAGGGCGAAGCCTACTGGCCGCTTGTGGCCGCCTGCCGCCGACCGCGGTCTGGCTCGAAAGCAGTCTGTCAACGCGCCGTTTCATTGTTGCCATGATCATCTCTTAATCGCGCACAGGCGGCCACAGGCGGGCAGTATGAACCAGCGTCAGTATCCACACCGTTTCGCCGTCGATCTGATACACCAGGCGATAGCTTTCGTGCGGGATCAACTCGCGGGTCCCGGGAATCTTTCCCGGCTTGCCCAGCATGGGGTGCTGGATCAAGCGGGCGGCCGCGTCGCTGAAAATCTCATCCATCCGGGCCGCCGCGCGCGGATTGTCGGCTGCGATGTAGTCCCACACATCGGCACGGTCTTGCTGCGCTTCGGGCGTCCAAACAACCCTCACGCCTGGCTCGCCACACTGGCACGCCGTGCGGCGAATTCGGCCTCAACTTCATCGTTCGACCGCCCCAATCCAGCGCGCATCGAAGCCCGGCCGGCTTCGACCTTGCGGCGCAGGAACTCGTCGTACTCGCGCGACTCGCGCTGGCGCTGAACGAACTCGCGCATCAGCTCGCGCAGCACTTGCGACGCCGGGCGATGGGCCGCCTCGGCTTCGGCCATAAACTCGGCGCGCAACTCAGGCTCCAGCTTCATCGTGAAAACGGCTTGTTTTGACATGATCGGGGCCTCCTGCCACTTGATACTAACAAAGTATATACGCCGTCATTACTAAGCGCTATTCACAGAACGCTGCAAGGCGGGCGTGCGCTAGGCCAAGGCCTGTCGGAAAACATTTGTTTTTCGACAGGCCTTCAACGGTCCTCTGCACCAACCTCCGAGTGGCCGCAAAATTGTGCGGAAAACTCTGTCGCCAGACGCTACCATACGGAAACCTCGTCTTAATGGTTTTCCGCTTATGTTGGTAGGTTACATGCGCGTGTCGTCGGACTCCGACCGCCAGAGCACGAACTTGCAGCGCGATGCGCTGCTCGCCGTCGGCGTCGATGCGCGGCATCTGTTCGAGGATCATGCTTCCGGCGCGAAGGACGACCGCGCGGGCCTGGCGCGGGCGCTCGAATTCGTTCGCCCTGGCGACGTGTTGGTCGTGTGGAAGCTCGACCGGCTCGGCCGTTCGTTGTCGCACTTGCTGGGGTGACTACACGAAAGTG
>NZ_APCQ01000482.1:0-4756 GCF_000410615.1 Novosphingobium sp. B-7
AACAATCAGGGGAGCACGTCAGTGGCACTTCGGCGTTCTTACTAGCCGCGCACACATCGCTTGGCTTGCCCACGTTGGTGGACGGCTGAAAAGTGATTTTCAATACTCACCTGGACTTGTTTACAACACTTTCCCTTGGCCAGAGGCAAGCGCTGCACAGAGGGCAAAGGTGGAAGCCTTGGCGCAAGCGGTGCTAGACGCACGCGCTGCACATCCCACCTCCAGTCTTGCGGACCTTTACGACCCCGACGCAATGCCCGCCGACCTACGGCGGGCCCATACCGACCTGGATAGAGCGGTGGACAGACTCTATCGCGTGGCCGCTTTTGCCAGCGACCGCGAGCGGGTGGAATTTCTGTTTGGCCGCTACGAAGCCTTGGTAAATCCGTTGGAGCGGGAGGCGATCAAACAGAATCGGCGCGTTAACCGCGCTCAATCTCGCGGCACGATGCCCAACGACGAGGAGAGTTGATTCTCAGTCCGCTATGACTTTGCTATTGATCTAGGAGATATGACGGAGATTTCGCAGTGGGCGGTTTCGGTTCAGGCAGGCACGGCGGGCGCCCCACGGCGGATATGTCTTTGCGCATCGATCTGGCGTGGATGCTGCGCACCGGGCGGGCCAGCGAGAGGCACCATATCAGCGGCGCGCTCTATTGGTCTTGCGGCGGGGAGCCGTCCGGTTCCATCAGCTATGTGGCGCGCATGGATGAACCGGGGCAGGAACGGCTGGAACTGTCCTATTGGCGCGGTGAAGGCAAAGAGCGGGAGCATGTGCGGCAGACCGTGCGCCTCACCTTCACCCGCCCGCGCCTGGGCGGCAAGCGCTGGTGGATGATCTGCCCCTATTCCGGCCTGCGCGTGGGCAAGCTGTATAAGCCGCCGGGCGGCGATCGCTTTGCCGGGCGCAAGGCCTGGCGGCTGGGCTATGCCAGCCAGCGCCTGGCTCACCACGATCGCCCGTTTGAATCGGCCCGCCGCATCCAGCGCAAGCTGGGCAGCGATCAAGGCTGGGGCGCCGTGCTCACCCGCCCCAAGGGAATGCACCACGCCACGTTCCAGCGCCATCTGGACCGCTATCTTGATCTGGAAGACCAGTGCCACGCGCATATGTGGGGCCTGATCAACCGGCTCAAGGCCATGGGATAGGCCGGGAACACCGCAGAACACCGGGCGGAACACCCGGAACACCGGCGCAAACTTATGATATTGCTGGAAAGAACACCCGGAACACCGGGAACACCATCAAAACAAGGCAGGCCAGAACCTGCCCTATGCAACGCCAGCCAAGAGGCCCCCACCGCGCGAATTGGGGGCTTTATCGGGGGCCTTTTGCGAAATCCTATTCAACTTTTACCATTACAATCATAATCATAGATCGGTTTTTGCGATTCCTCTAGCCGCACCATTTTTGCACCCACCACATCCACCGCGTCACGCATGCCATCGTCACCCAAGAAATTTGGGATGGACGCTGTGGGGCACCTGTGGTGAGCAAGGCGCATGGCAGCCCCGGAACCTGCACCCGTCTCGCTTGCGGCACTGAACGACAAGGAACGCGAGGTGCTGCGCCTGTTGACGGCGGGGCACACGGTCAAATCCATCGCGCTGCAACTGGGCCGGTCGGAAGCCTCGATCAACGAGCGGCTGCGCGATGCGCGGCGCAAGACCGGGGTGGGCAGCAGCCGCGAGTTGGCGCGGATACTGGCGGCCCAAAAAAGTTGGGACAGAAATCCTGAGCTTACCGGCCCGGGCAAGGCGCCCGATACGGCAGGGGCGCCCCGCATCGTCGGGCGCCGATGGTCGAAAGGATTGCTTGCCATGCTTACCGCACTTTCGCTTGCCGCCGCAGGCCTGCTGGTTTCCACCGGACAGGTGCTGCCGCCCCGCACCGGGGCCGCCCTACCCGCTCCAACGGCGCAGGCGACGCCCGCCAAGGCCATGCCGCTGCTCGGCCGCTGGTCGCTCGATGTGACGCGGATTCCCGCCGAGGAGCGGCCGCAGAAGGTCACCATTGCCTTCGCCAAGGCCGCCGACGGCCGCTGGACAACCATGGTCGACATGATCGGTCCTGATGGCACCGCCCACAAGGCGGAATCGACGGCGGCGCTCGATGGCGTGCCCGCGCCGGTGACGGGAACGATGGATTTCATCGACACGGTATCGCTGCGCCAGCCTGCGCCCAACACGCTGGTGATGACCCTGGGCAAGAACGGCGCCCCGGTTTCTACGCGCGTCTATGCGGTCGCCAAAGACCAGCGATCGATGACTGAAACGATCATCTGGCCCGGCAATGCCATTCCCGGCCTTGAAACCACCACGTTCCACCGCGTGGAGTGATCGCCCGCAACGCGCCGCCGTTCCCGGCCGCCTTGTTGCCGCGGCTTGCCCACGATGGGTTGACGCGGGCGGCCGGGAAGGCGAGGCAAGAGGCATGAACCAGCCCCCCTCGATGCTTCATGATGGTTTTCTGCTGCTTGGCTTTGCCATGGTCTTCGTGCTGGTGTTCCGCCGGCTGGGCCTGGGGGCCACACTGGGCTACCTGCTGGCGGGCGCCGTGGTCGGGCCGCAGGTGCTGGGCCTGGTGGGTGAGGCCGAGCAGAAGCTGGGCATTGCCGAACTCGGCATCACGCTGCTGCTGTTCCTGGTCGGGCTGGAACTGAACCCGTCGCGGCTGTGGCGGATGAAGCGCGATATCCTGGGCCTGGGGCTGTTGCAGGTGGTGCTGTGCGGCGCGGCGATCACGGCGGTGATCAATTTCGGCACCGATTTCAGCCTCACCGCCGCCATCGCGCTGGGCCTGCCCCTGGCGCTCTCGTCCACCGCGCAGGTCCTGCCGATGCTCCAGGCCTCGGGCCGGTTGCGCACGCCGTTTGGCGAGCGGACCTTTGCCATCCTGCTGTTCCAGGATCTCTCGATCATTCCGATGATCACGCTGATCTCTGCGCTCAGCCGCAATCCGGCCGATGCCAATGGCCCGCCGGGCTGGCAACTGGGGCTTTATACCGTGCTGGCGATCGCCGGGCTGATCCTGGCCGGGCGCTATCTGATCCGGCCGCTGTTCCGCCTGATCGGCAACCTGGGCGAGCGCGAGATGTTCGTGGTGGCCGCGCTGTTCACGGTGATGGCCTCGGCCGCAGTGATGGAAGCGCTGGGCCTGTCGACCGCGCTCGGCGCGTTCATCGCCGGGGTCATGCTGGCCGACAGCCCCTATCGCCACGAACTGGAAGCCGATGTCGAGCCGTTCCGCTCCATCCTGCTCGGGCTGTTCTTCCTGGCCGTGGGCATGATGCTCGATCTTCATGCCATTGCCGAGCGGCCGCTGTTCGTGATTGCCATGGCGCTGTCGCTGGTGGCGGTGAAGGCAGTGGTGATCATGGGCATCGGCCTTGCCTTCCGCATGCCGTGGCGCGGCGCGCTGGCGCTGGGCCTGCTGCTGAGCCAGGGCGGCGAATTCGGCTTTGTGCTGTTTGCCCAGGCGCAGCACGCGCAGTTGATCGCGCCCGAGGCGGCCAGCCTGTTTGGCGCGATCGTGACCCTGTCGATGGCCACCACGCCGTTCCTGATGGCGTTGACCAAGCCCTTGCGCAACGATCCGCGCGCGGTGAAGGGCGAACGCCAAGGGCCCACCGGCGACGCGGCGAATGCGCTGATCGTGGGCTATGGCCGCTTTGGCCAGACCGTGGCGCAGATGCTCAATGCCAGCGGCCTGACGGTTACGCTGATCGATACCGACGTGGAAATGATCGACGTGGCCAGCAATTTCGGGGCCAAGGTCTATTTCGGTGATGGCACCCGGCTCGACCTGCTGCGCCAGGCCGGCGCGGACGAGGCCGCGCTGATCCTGTTCTGCATGGATGGCGACCAGATGGACGCCGCCGCGCTGGAAGCGGTGCAGCAGGCCTTTCCCCAGGCGGCCATCTTCGTGCGCGCGTTCGATCGGCGCGCGGTGGTGCGGCTGCGCGGCTCCCCGGCCAAGTGGGTGATCCGCGAAGTGATGGAATCGGCGGTGAAGATGGCGCGCCTGGCGCTGGCCGAAACCGGGGTTAGCGAGGAAATCATCACCCGCGCCGAAGACATGTACCGCGCGCGCGACAAGGAGCGGCTCAAGATCCAGATCGAAGGCGGCGACCTGCGCGCCGCGCGCGAACGGATCATTACCGAGCCACAGGCGCAGGAAAGCTGATTTTGCTCAGCCCCTGCGCGTCGCCTCGAACGCGTTGCGGGTCTTGAGGCTGGGATCTTCGGTCCAGGGCTGTTCGGGCCAGCGATGGCGGGGATAGCGACCCTTCATGTCCTTGACCACATCGCGCCACGATCCGCGCCAGAACGCGGGCAGATCGGCCGTAGTCTGGATCGGCCGGCCGGCGGGCGAGGTCAGCGAGAGCAGCAGCGGGCGCGGCGGCTGGCCGATCGTGGGATGGCGATCGAGGCCGAACAGTGCCTGCACCCGCAGTTCCACCGCCGGGCCGCCTTCATGGGCATAGTCGATGGCATGGCTGGTCCCAGCGGGTGAGCGATAGTGCGGTGGCGCCAGCCGATCGAGTGTCTGCCGCTCGTTCCAGTCCAGCCGGTTTTCCAGCGCCTCGTGCAGCTTGCCTGCCGCGATGGCCAGATCGCGCCGCCCGGCCAATAGCGGCGCCAGCCATTCCTCCAGATCGGCGAGCAGGGTCGCTTCGTCGAGCGCGGCCAGCCCGGCATAGCGCGCGCGGGTCAGCAGCGCTTGCGCCGCAGCGCCCAGCGGCAGCGCCGCCAG